>NZ_KV796799.1:0-80179 GCF_001809235.1 Corynebacterium sp. HMSC072A04
AATCAACGCACTCTAAAACCGGAAGGGCCCTCAAACTCCTCCGACCGCTGATTCAGCCAGTCCCCCTCCTTGTTAGGAACAATTGACTGCCAACCCAAATTATTGATAGTTGCATTAACCACATCTTCAATCTTCTGCGCCTTGGAGGCATAGTCAGGCGAAGCTGCATAATGCAATTCAAAAGACTTCTTGTTTGCGCTCTTCACGCCGATAGCAATAGAAATACCTACACGAATATCAAATACATTTCCCCCTTCCCGCTTCGCGACATCTCCAGCAGTGCGAGAATTACCCCTCAGGTTGAATATGTAGAGGTCAGTGAAATCCTCTGCCATGGACAAACGAATACCGCCACCGGTATTTCCATCAATCCAACCATTATTCGTGACAAAAATAACTACACCCTGATCTCCAATCCTGTCAGTTGCCCAACGGAAGGCACGAAGGTAGGAATCATAAAGTGAGTTCTTATTTGTTGCGGTGGACCTAGCAGCATAAGTTTCCGAGATCCGCTCATCTAGACTTGGATACTTCTGATTCGCGTTGAGGTCATTGGCGGATTTTTGACCAACTGAGTACGGCGGATTACCAATCACCACGTTGATGGGTGCTTTCTTCTGACGCTCGATGGTCTCATTGTTCTCGCGGAAGATGTTGAGGTCTGGGATGTCACCTTCTTCGTGGATTTGGAAGGTATCGGCCAGCGCGATGTTGGTGAAAGGCACGTACTCGGGTGCAGGTTCGCCGTTGCGCAGGGCTGCCTCTTCGCGCAGAGCGTTGTAGGTGGTCTCAATGTTCACCGCGGAGACGTAGTAGGCCAGCAGCATGATTTCCGTGGCGAAGAGCTCGTTGGCGTACTTGCGGGCGAGGTCTTCCGGTTTGATAAGACCGGATTGCAGGAGGCGAACAGTGAAAGTAGAGGTTCCCGCGAAGGGGTCGAGGATGCACACTCCCTCATCGGTCAATCCCTTGCCAAAGTGCTTCTTGGATACATCGTCGGCAGCACGCAGGATGAAATCGACAATCTCGACTGGGGTGTAAACGATGCCGAGAGCCTCGGATTGCTTCTTGAAGGCCTTGCGGAAGAAACGCTCGTAAAGCTCCTTGATGACCTGCTGCTTGCCTGAAGCGGAATTCACCTCAGAAGCACGGACGCGGACGGACTCGTAGAACTTTTCCAGGGACTCGGTTTCGGTATCGAGGTTTGCCTTGGACAAGGCCTTGACCATCTTCTCCATGACTTGGGCCACGGGGTTGTGGGTGATGAAGTCATGGTTCTCAAACAGCGCGTTGAAGACTGGTGCCGTAATGAGGTGCTGCGAGAGCATCGAGATGGCATCTTCTTCGCTGATGCCATCATTGAGGTTATTGCGCAGGCCTTCGACGAAGCTGTCGAATTCGGTGCGGAGGGAGCCATCGGCGCCGTCGAGAAGCGCCCTAATGCGGGTGATTTGGTTCTCCGCGATGGTAGCGACGTCGTCGGCCCAGTCTTCCCAGTAAGTGCGGGTGCCGACCTTGTCCACCAGCTTGGTGTAGATAGCTTCTTGCCACTGTTCCAGCGGAAACAGTGCCATCTGTTTAGCGAGATCCCCGCGTCGCTCTGCTTCGTCAATATCGCCGCCACCGATATTCGCGTCGCTGCTATTGAGCTTCTCCCGAGGGTCTTCTTCCTTCTTGGCATCGTTTGGATCGTCAGGAATCGGATTGACAGGGATTGGGATGATCGGAAGATCATCGGGTTTACCGTTAAGCGCAATCGAGTTAATCTTCGCGTTGAAGCGATCATCGTGGGCGCGCAGCGCGTTGAGGATCTGCCAGACCACCTTGAAGCGCTGATTGTCGTTGAGTGCTTCTGCTGGGGAGACGTTGCTGGCAACGGCCACGGGCAGGATGATGTAGCCGTAATCCTTGCCTTCGGACTTGCGCATGACACGGCCGACGGACTGGACCACGTCCACCATGGAGTTGCGGGGGTTGAAGAAGATGACGGCGTCCAGCGCCGGAACGTCTACGCCCTCAGAAAGACAGCGCGCATTGGTGAGCATGCGCGACTGTTGCCCCCCCCCCTGAAGGAGCCTCCAGCCAGGAAAGCTTGGTGCCGCGCTCCATGGCGTTCATGCTGCCATCAACGTGCTGGGCGGCGACGTTTAGGTCGACGTTGGTGAGGGAGACGTCGTTAAGCACTGCCTTTTCTTTGAGCAACTCTTGGTGTGTACCGATGAGTGAGGGGTAAGTCTCCGCAATGAGTTGGGAGGTCTTGATGTCCTTGGCGAAGGCCACGGCGCGCTGCATGGGCTGGGCGTCTTCCTCAAAGCCGCCCTTCTTGCCCTGCAAATCGCCGGAGCGCTTGGCCAGGCCGTTCCAGGCGCCAATCATGGCAGACGCTAGAGAAAGGTTGACCTGGTTGTTCTCACTGTGGGCCATGGCTTGGGCGGCCACGGATTCATCCACGGTCATGACGAGCACCTTGTAGTCAGTGAGCAGGCCCTTGTCCACGGCCTCGCCGAAGCCAAGGCGGTAGAACTCCGGGCCGTAGATGGCTTCATCATCCATGGAGGCCAGCTCCGCGGAGTGCTCTTCGGCCTTGCCCTTGACGGCTTCGTCATAAAGGCGTGGGGTGGCTGTCATGTAGAGGCGCTTGGCTGCCTTGATGTAGTCGGCATCGTGGACGCGGACGAAGTTGCTGGCATCCTCCCCGGCCAAGGTGATGCCGGTGGTGCGGTGGGCTTCATCGCAGATGACGAGGTCGAAATCATCGAGGCCTACCTGCTGGGCATCGTGCACCGCCTGGATGGACTGGTAAGTGGAGAAGACGATGTTGAGGCCCTTGGCGCGCTTGCCGGATTCAAAGCGCGTGGTGATGTCCTTGCCTTCGGTAGAAACTGGGACTTCAAGGTCGTAGACGGCGATGTCTTCGGCCTTCTTGGAAACCTTGCTATCGGAGCACACCGCGAAGGCGCGCATGTCGAGGCGGCCCTGGGCGGTCCACTCCTTCAGAGTTTGGGAGAGCAAGGAGATGGACGGCACGAGGAAGAGGATGCGGGCCTTGCCGCCGTTGTCCTCAGCAACGCGCTCCGCTAGGCGCAGCGCGGTGAAGGTTTTTCCGGTGCCGCAGGCCATGATGAGCTTGCCGCGATCATGGGTCTTGAAGCCTTCGATGGCTTTGTCGATGGCCGCCTGCTGGTGCGGGCGGGGCTCAAAAGTCTCACGTTGGGAGAGGTTGATCTGGATGGTCTTATCGCGTATCTCCGAGCCAGGGAAGGCCACGTCCCAGTTGATGGGTGACTCCGCAATCGCGGAGATGCCAATGCGGCTGGTCGGAATAATCTGATTGGCCAGAGCATCCTCCGCGTGGGAGGACCAGTGGTCCGTGGTGGAGATGATCAGGCGGCTGCCAAAGTGCTGGCGGCCTTCTTCAGTGTCAAAAGAATGCCCGGAAGCCTCGAAGAAGGAATCCAGGTGGGACTTCTGGATGCGTGCCTTGGAGTCATAGAACTTGCACTGAATGGCGGTCCACGTGCCGTCATCCACGCGGCGAGCTACCAGGTCAATGCCGGTATCCGCCTTACCACCGTTGTAACGCCAATCCGTCCAGCGGTAGACCTCATCGAATTGGTTCTTCAAGGTCGGGTCGGTCTTGAAATAGTTGACCATCAGCTTCTCAAAGGCAATGCCATATTTAGCCTTTGGTTGGTTTTCACGCAGCTGTTCTAGGACCTCAGAGAACTTCGACATGACAACATTGTGCCTGATGGGCTATCGGCTCCGTGGCACAACACCGAAGATTGCGAAACGCGTTTGCTCGCCTTTGTCTTTGGGCGTCGGTACTGGCCGGGAGCTGTTGTGTTTACACCGACCGCGCGCGGCGAATAATCTCTGGAAGTTCGTTGATAACCACGTCGATGTCCTCTTCAGTGGTCATTCGTCCCAGGCTAAAGCGCAGGCTGCCGCGCCCGTGTTCCTCGTCAATGCCCATGGCTTCCAGCACGTGGGACATGCGGTTGACACCGGCGTGGCAGGCGGAGCCGGCGGAGGCTTCGATACCGGCGGCGTCGAGAAGCATGATGAGGCTGTCACCATCCGTACCCGGGAAGGACACGTGCAGGTGGGAGGCCAAGGTGGGCTCGGTGGAGTTGATGATGACGTTGTCGATGCTGTCCTCAATGCCGGCCTTGAGCTTGTCGCGGAGTGCCGTCAGGCGGGTGTCTTCCTGCTCCATTTCCGCGACGGACTCGCGCAGGGCCGCGGCGAGCGCGCTCGCACTCGCGACGTCGACGGTGCCGGGACGGATGCCGCGCTCCTGGCCGCCGCCGAAGGCGATGGGTTGAGGCGCCGGGGTACGGCGTGCGAGCAGCAAGCCAATGCCGCGGGGCCCGCCGAACTTGTGGGCGCTGGCAGCGAGTGTGGTGGCACCCAGCTCATGGAAGTTGATGGGTAGCTTGCCGGCGACCTGCACGGCATCGATGTGCACTGGGGTGTTCTGCGCGGCGGCGCGCTGAGTGATGTCCGCGACCGGCTGTATAGCGCCGGTCTCGTTGTTAGCCCACATGCAGGTGGCAACCGCGGCCGGGGTATCCAGGGCGCTTAAGTCGCTGATGTGGCCGGTGGAATCGACCGGCAGCAGATCCACGGTGGCGCCATGCTCAGCGCGGAGCTTCTCCACGGTCTCAAGGACGGCGGGGTGCTCGATGGGGGTCGAGATGATGCGCTTCTCCGCCTCCGGTGCTGCGCTTTGCGCAGCACGGAAAAGACCCTGGATGGCAATGTTATCCGCCTCCGTGCCGGAGGAGGTGAAGACTACCTCGATGGGTTCGCAGCCCAGCAGCTCGGCGACGGTCTCGCGGGCGTCGTCCAGCACGGAGCGTGCCTTACGCCCGGAGCCATAGGCCGAGCCGGGGTTGAGGGACCCGGCGGCGTCGACCCATGCGTCGATGGCGCACTGGCGCATGGGTTGGGTAGCTGCGTAATCGAGGTAGCGAGGCATTAGTTGCCGGCCCCCTTGCGGGACTCAAGCTCGGAGACCAGCGCCGGGGCGATCTCGTGGAGGTCGCCCACCACACCGAGGTCGGCGATCTGGAAGAAAGGCTCGTCCTGATCCTGGTTAACCACGACGATAGTCTCCGAGGTCTGCATGCCTGAGGTGTGCTGGATGGCGCCGGAGATGCCGAGGCCGATGTAGAGCTTCGGGGAGACGGTCACGCCGGTCTGGCCCACCTGGTGGGCCGGGTCGTAGAAACCTTCGTCCACGGCGTCGCGGGTGGCGCCGACGGCGCCACCGAGGACGTCGGCAAGCGGCTCCACCACGTCGGCGAACTTATCGCCCACGCCGCGGCCACCGGCGACGACGACCTTCGCGGAGGTCAGCTCCGGACGGGCGGTCTTCTCTGCCGGAGTGAAGGAGGTGACGGTGACGTCCTTCACGGTGGCGGCGGGCAGCTCGAAGGGAGCGGGTGCCGCGGTGACCGGCTGGGGTTCGGCAGCCACGGAGCCAGGGCGCAGAGTGTAAACCACGGAACCAGTGGCCGTGGAGGAGGTCTCGTAGGAGCCGCCGAAGATGGTGTGGTGCGCGGAGCCATCAGCATTGATGCCGTCGACGTTGACCAGGGCGCCCGAGCCCAGGCGGGCGGCGAGGCGGCCGGCGATCTCGTTGTTAGTCGGAGTCGCAGCCAGCACGATGGGCGCCGGGTTATTGGCGGCCAGGGCGTGGAGGGCGTCGACCTCCGGGGTGACGATGCGCTGCTCATAGTCCGCGGCGGTCGCCTGCACTACCTGGGCTGCACCGAAATTACCCAACTCGGCATCGAAGGAGGCGGCGGTAGCGGCATCCTTCGCCACGACGACGGCGGAGACGGTACCAAGTGCGCGGGCGGCGGTGATGAGCTCACCAGTGACGGGGCTCAGCTGCTCTGCTTCGTGCTCAACTAGGACATAAACGTGAGACATAATTTTTCTCCTTTAACCCTCGATGAGATTCTTGGCGGCCAGGAAGTCCGCGACCTTGGCGGCAGCCACGGCCGGATCAGTATCCGTGATGACCTCACCGGCGGTACGGGCCGGGCGCTGCGCGGAGGCGGTAACCGTGGTGGTGGACGGCACGCCATCAATGCCCAGGTCGGCCACGGCGAGCGTGGTGACCTCAGCCTTCTTGGCGGCCATCAGGCCCTTGAAGTTGGGGAAACGCGGCTTGTCGGCCTTGTCCGTAAAGGACAGGATGGCCGGCAGGTTGGCGCTGAGTTCCCAGTGGCCGTGGACATCTTCACGGGTACCGGTGGCGGTGGCGCCGGCCAGGGAGGCTGCCTTGAGCTCAGTGAGCGCGGGCAGCTGACGGTACTCGGCCAGCAGGCCGGCAATGAGACCGGTGGAGGCATCCGAGGAGTTATTGCCCAGGGTGATGACCTGGACCTCGCCGAACTTCTCGGCCACCTTGTTGATGGCGGCGTTAAGAACCCAGGCGGTGGCCAGGGCGTCGGCGCCAGCGAGGGCGTCATCCGTCACGTGCACGGCGTGATCCGCGCCCATGGCCAGGGCCTTGCGCAGGGCCTCATCGGCAGCGGCCGGGCCCATGGTGAGTGCGACGACCTCGTAGCCGGCGTCGGCGTTATCGTCGCGCAGGCGCAGTGCCTGCTCGACGGAGTACTCGTTGACCTCATCGATGACGTTATCCACCGAGGTGCGGTCCAACGTGTGGTCCGCCTCCAGGGTCTTCGTTGACCACGTATCCGGTACGTGCTTGACCAGAGCCACAATGACTGGCATGTGGGCACTTCCCCTTCCGTAAATTTTGAAACTATTAGGGTGCGTAATTACCTTCGGTCGATACTACTCGCGGTCCGCACAACACCGCGACTCCCTTCGTTCCAATGCGTGTGACCACGAGCGTCTTGGCGGTCGACCCCTTCAACTTGAGCTTCTTGCGCAGCTGATCCGGGTTCACGTCTTGCCCGCGTACCAGGATTTCCAGCGAGCCAACGTCGTGAGCCGCCATAGCCGCCTTGAGCTTCTTCATGGGGACCATCTCGATGAATTCAAATCCGGACGTGCCGTGAGGCAGGCGGTCACCGGTGAGGTAAGCAATGCGCGGGTCCAGTTGGTGCAGGCCTTCCCGCGCGGCGTAGTGGCGCACCAGCCCGGCGCGCACGATGGCGCCGTCGGGGTCGATGAGGAAGCGGCCGATGGGGCCGGCCTCAGGTAGCTCGTGCTCTGCGACGTCGTCGATGACGTCCGTGTGGATTCCATCTGGCGTGGTACTGAGGACCACTGCCCTTTTCCCTGTTCCCAGGCCTGGGGTGTACAGGCAGGTTTCCTTCACCCCTCCGTCAAGGCTGACTACGCAGGCTAGGCCTTCCCATTCGGAGTGGTCGATGCCGGGTGCGCATTTGATGGCCATCTCGCTGTGGGTGGCCAGCAGATCTGCTGGCGGGGGCAGAAGTTGGTCCAGGCGGGTAATGCGGTTGCCGCCTTGGCGCCGGGCGGGGTCGGCGATGCAGACTTCGGCGGTGGTCGTGGTGGTCAGAGCATCAGCGCGAAAGACGGGATGCTCAATGTTGTGCTGCGCCATGGCTACGCGTGAGGCGTCCAGGTCGCTGCCCACATAAGCACCGGGACGATAAGCCTGCCCCTCGGTGCCGATAGAACACGTGAGGTCGTGGACCATGTCCACGTTGCGTTCCTGAAGGAACTGCGCGCGATAAGCCGCCACTGCGGGTGGAGTGGCTTGTTGGGCGGAGTCGTGGTCCATGAGCCACTGCCCCGGCAGCTTTCCGGAGCTGCGGGCTTGGATGAGTTCGGCCACGGCACGCCCGTAGTCACCAAAGTGGGCCTGCAGCTTGGCGACGTCCCGCAGGTGCGCCTTCTTGGTCCCCTCCAGGTCTGCTGCGGCGGCGTCGATCGCGGCGGCGTGCTCGCATAGGAAGGCAACTTCGTCCAGGGTGTAGCTCATGCAGGTTTCTTCAGGGGTGGATTAAATTCGGTCGACGGGAAAAGTGGTGAAGTATTCGCGGTAGCGCTCGTCATCGCGCGGGTCGCCGATAATTGGGCGTAAGTCGGAGAAAGAGGCATCATCTAAAACCTCTTTAACGCTGGAATAGGACGTGAGGCGCTTGAGCTGCGCCCACGTCGGGATGGCCAGGCGCACCAGCCCGGCGCGCCATCCGTCGAGGACCAGTTGGGGGTCGAACCAGCCGGCGTCATCGGCTTCGCCCGTATCCCCATCGGGTTCTTGGCCCTCGGGCAGTACACCGATAAAGAAGAAGGTGTCGAACCAGTGGTTGTTATCTTCGCCGGCCCAGCGGGACCAAGGCAGCAGCATGTCGGCGTCGACACGCATGCCGTTGTGCTCAAGGAACTCGGTGAAGGAAATCTCGTGGGTTTCTAGCAGCTCGCGCTCGCGGTGGTAACGAGAGGCGTCGGAGACCAAGCCGTCCTCGCGGATGGCTAACAGCGTGCCGGCCTCCTCGAAAAGCTCCCGGGCGGCGGCGAAGACAAGGGCGTGTGCCTTGTACTTGGTTACGCCCATGCGGCGTGCCATGGACACCACTGAGCGGCCTGCCCACAGTTCGCCAGAGTCCCAGGTTCGGGGCGGGAAGTCACGCGGGTCTACCCCGCCGCCGGGAAAGACGACGTGGCCGGGGTAGTTGCGCATGGTGCGCACGCGTTCTTGGATCCACACGCGCAGCCCCTCGGCCGTATCGCGCAACAAGAGGACAGTAGCGGCCAGACGTGCCCCGTTAAAGCCCGTTGTTTCGCCAGGGTCGATGGCGTCAAGGCTGTCGTGGATGGACTGACTCATGCAACTTTCCGTGTCTGCAGGCTGGGGGGCAGAATTCGAGAGGTATACGTCGAGGGTGTGTACTGAGGTTTTGTACTGAGAGATATGTACTAGGGGTTAGCGGACTCGTCGGGCGAAGTACCTCTCCCCGATGCGATCCACCTGGATAGGTTGGTGGAAGGCCTTGGAAAGGTTTTCCGACGTCAGGACAGAGTTAATGAGTCCTTTGGCCACGACCTTACCCTCATCCAGGAGCATCGCATGGGTAAATCCGTAAGGGATTTCCTCCACGTGGTGGGTAATCATGACAATCGCCGGGGCATCCGCATCGAGTGCTAGGTCCCCCAAGTAGCCCACGAGGTCCTCACGGCCGCCCAAGTCCATGCCCGCGGAGGGCTCATCCAGGATGAGCAGCTCCGGGTTAGCCATGAGCGCGCGGGCGAGGATGACGCGCTTCTTTTCTCCCTCGGAGAGCGTGCCCCAGGTCCGCTCTGCAAGGTGTGCGGCGCCGACTTGTTCCAAGATCTCGTCGGCACGGGAGAAGTCCATGTCTTGGTAGTCCTCACGCCAGCGGCCGAGGACCGCATAGCCAGCAGACACGACGAGATCATCCACGCGCTCGTTGTCCGGGATGCGGTGCTGGACGGCAGCGGAAGAGATGCCAATGGCGGCGCGCAGATCGCGCATATCCGTTTTGCCCAGGCGCTCACCCATGAGGAAAGCCACGCCAGCGGACGGGAATTCTTCGGCGGCGGCCATGCGCACCAGGGAGGTCTTGCCCGCGCCATTGGGGCCGATGATGACCCAACGCTCATCGAGCTCCACCTGCCAGTCGACGGGCCCGACCAGCGTGCGCCCGCCGCGTCGTAGCTCGACGCCGCGGAAGTCAATCAACCAATCCTCGTCGGTTTCCATCAGTTCAGGGTCTTGCTGGCTCAATTGCTCTGGAGTGTTCACACGCACCATTGTGGCCGATATCCTCCTTCCCCGGTGAAACTGACACAGCTGCATTATTCTATGGGCATGACTCAACGCCTTGGTATCGACGATGTCCGCCCCTCCCTCTCCGGTAATGCCGCCTCGAAGGCCGTAGTCGGAGAGGTTGTTCCTGTCACCGCGCTGGTGTGGCGCGAGGGCCACGATGCCGTCGCCGCGACGCTGTCGGTGTGGAACACCGAATCCCCGTCCACCTCCGCCGTGACCATGACCGTGGACCCGGAAGACCAGGACCGAGTCCACGGGGTGTTTACTCCGGCGACTCCCGGGCGTTGGTTCTTCCGCATCGATGCCTGGTCGGATCCGATGTCCACGTGGCGCAACGCGGTGATCAAGAAGATGGAGGCGGGGCAATCCGCACAGGAGCTCAGCAACGATCTGTTGCACGGCGCCGAGCTCTTCGAGGAGGCGGCCATCCAGTGCCCGAGCGATAAGGCGGAGCTGCTCTTTCAGGCGTCGAAAGAGCTCAAGGATGACACGGTGGACGTCGACAAGCGCGTGCGTACCGCGCTCTCCGAGGAGGTCGCCGAGATCCTCCACCACCACCCGCTGCGCCACCTGCTGGTCGAAGGTGACATCCACGAGGTCCTGGTAGAGCGCCGCGATGCCCTCTACAACTCCTGGTACGAGCTCTTCCCGCGCTCGACCGGCGGGTGGGATGACGAGGGTAACCCCGTGCACGGCACGTTTAAGACCACAGCGCAGGCACTGGAGCGCGTGGCTGCCATGGGTTTCGACACCGTCTACTTCCCTCCCATCCACCCCATTGGCGAAGTGCACCGCAAGGGCCGCAACAACTCGGTGGTGGCTGAGCCTGGTGATGTGGGCTCGCCGTGGGCCATTCAGGACCACTCCACCACGCACCCGGAGCTGGGCACCATGGAGGACTTTAAGGAGCTGGTCAAGAAGGCCGCCGACTTGGGCCTGGAGGTAGCACTGGACTTGGCGTTGCAGGCCTCCCCGGACCACCCGTGGGCCAAGACCAACCCGGAGTTCTTCACGGTGTTGGCCGATGGCACCATCGCCTACGCCGAGAACCCGCCGAAGAAGTACCAGGACATTTATCCGCTGAACTTTGATAACGATCCGGATGCCATCTATGCCGAGATCTACCGCATCGTCATGATTTGGGTGGAGGCTGGTGTCACCACCTTCCGCGTGGACAACCCGCACACCAAGCCGGCCAATTTCTGGAACTGGCTGATCTCCAAGGTACACATCACCCACCCGGAGGTCATCTTCCTCTCCGAGGCCTTTACCCGCGCCCCGCGTCTGTTCGGTCTGGCCAAGGCAGGATTTACGCAGTCCTATACCTACTTCACGTGGCAGACCTCCAAGCACGAGCTCACCGAATTCGCGCAGATGCACGTGGAGCAAGCCGATATCTGCCGGCCCAACCTCTTTGTCAATACCCCGGATATCCTCCACGAGTCCCTGCAGACCGGCGGGCGCGCCATGTTCGCCATCCGCGCCACCCTGGCGGCCACGCTCTCCCCGCTGTGGGGCGTGTACTCCGGCTTCGAGCTCTACGAGCACCAAGCAGTCAAGCCGGGCAGCGAGGAATACCTCGATTCGGAGAAGTACGAGCTGCGCCCGCGTGACTTCCAGGCCGCAGTCAAGTCTGGTGACTCCCTGGAATCCTATATCCGCCTGCTCAACCTCATCCGCCGCGAGAACCCGGCCCTCCAGCAACTGCGCACGCTGCGCTTCCACAACACCGATAACGAGGCCATCATTGCCTACTCCAAGGCTGATCCCACCACCGGCAACGTGGTGCTCGTGGTGGTCAACCTGGATCCGCGCAATGCACAGGAGGCCACAGTCTTCCTGGATCTTGCCGCCGTGGGCCGCCACCCGGGCGATCACTTCACGGTGCAGGACACCATCAGTGGAGCTGCCTACGAGTGGTCCGACCGTAACTTCGTGCGCCTGGAACCGCTGCGTGACGTCGCCCACATCTTCATCCTCCCGCCGGCCCACCATGACCTGCAGGAACGCATAGCGTGGCGCCGGGTGAACGACTACCGCGCCTAAGCTTTAAAGCCGCTGAAACCCCGCGCTGAACCCGTACCCCCTTCATAGGTAGCGCGGGGTTTCTTTTAGGCCCCGCGAGCGGGCGTTGTTCGGTAATTTGGTCTGTATGAACATCCCGGCCTCAGACCTCGAACGCCTCAACCACTGCCGCCACCACGCGCCCCATGATTTCTATGGGTGGCACGACGGAACCGTCCGCACTCGCCGCCCCGGTGCCGAAGCCGTCGAGCTCGTCACCGCCACCGAAACCCTCGCCATGCGCGCGGTTGGGGATGATATCTGGGAGGCCTCGCTCGCCGAAGAAGCAGACTACCGCCTGCGCATCACCTACCCGGGCCAGCCCGCCGTCGAGGTAGCGGACGGCTACCACTTCCTGCCTACCCTGGGCACCCTGGATCAGCACCTCATTGGCGAAGGCCGCCACGAGCGCCTCTGGGAGGTCTTGGGCGCCAACCTCAAGAGCTACACCACCGACTTGGGTGAGGTCGAAGGAACGGCGTTTGCCGTGTGGGCACCCAACGCGGAAGGCGTGGCCGTGGTCGGTGACTTCTGCGGTTGGAACCCTACCCAGTACCCCATGCGTTGCCTCGGCTCCACGGGCATTTGGGAGGTTTTCATCCCGGGTGTAGGCGAGGGCGAGCGCTATAAGTTCGCGGTCCATGGCAAGAACTCCCCGCGCATTGACAAGGCCGACCCCCTGGCCAAGCGCACCATCGCCCCGCCGGAGACCGCCTCCGTGGTGGCCCGCTCCAGCTTCGAGTGGAGCGACGAGGAGTGGATGAGCAAGCGCAACGGCGACCTCGACGTCCCGATGAGCGTCTACGAACTTCACGTCGGTTCCTGGAAGGTGGGTGCTAACTACAACACCTTGCGCGAAGAGCTCATCCCCTACCTGTTGGAGCATGGCTTTACCCACGTGGAACTGCTACCTGTAGCCGAGCACCCCTTCGGTGGATCCTGGGGCTACCAGGTCTCCGGCTACTACGCTCCCTCCGCGCGCTGGGGCACCCCGGACGAGCTACGCGCGCTCATCAACGACCTGCACAAGGCAGGCATCGGCGTCTTCGTTGACTGGGTTCCCGCGCACTTCCCCAAGGATGAGTGGGCGCTGGGCCGCTTCGATGGGCAGGCACTCTACGAGCACCCGGATCCGCGCCGCGGCGAACAGGCTGACTGGGGCACGTACGTCTTCGATTTCGGCCGCAACGAGGTGCGCAATTTCCTCGTGGCTAACGCCCTGTACTGGGCTGAGGAGTTCCACGTGGATGGCCTGCGAGTCGACGCCGTTGCTTCCATGCTCTACCTGGACTACTCCCGCGAGGAATGGCTGCCCAATATCTACGGCGGGCGCGAGAACCTTGAGGCCGTCCAATTCCTCCAGGAAACCAACGCCACCCTGAACCGCACCCACCCGGGCGTGCTGACCATCGCGGAAGAGTCCACCTCCTGGCCAGGCGTAACCGCCCCGACGCATGAGGGCGGACTGGGCTTTAGCCTGAAGTGGAACATGGGCTGGATGAACGACACCTTGGAGTACTTCAAGCACGAGCCGATTCACCGCCGCTACCACCACGGTGAGCTCACCTTCTCCATGGTCTACGCCTATTCGGAGCGCTACGTGCTCCCCTTTAGCCACGACGAGGTGGTCCACGGCAAGGGCTCCTTGTGGGAGCGCATGCCGGGCGATGACTGGAACAAGGCCGCGGGCCTGCGCGCACTGTATGGCTACATGTTCTCCCACCCGGGCAAGCAGCTAATGTTCATGGGCCAGGAGTTTGGCCAGACCACCGAATGGGCAGAGGGGCACTCCGTGGACTGGTCCAATTTGGAGGGCTGGGGCAACGAGTGGCACCACGGCATTAAGCGCCTGGTGCGCGACCTCAACGCGGTGTACAAGCAACAGCCGGCCCTGTGGACTCAGGACTTTACCCAGGCTGGCTTCCAGTGGGTCAAGGCTGACGACGCCAATAACAACATGCTCGGCTACGTGCGCTACGGCAAGGACGGCTCCGCGCTTCTGGCGGTGTGCAACTTCTCCGGCAGCTCGGTGCCCAACTATGACCTCTGGGTGCCGCGCGATGGCGAGTGGGAGCTGCTCATCAACACAGACGACGCCGTCTACCAAGGCGCTGGCAACGACCTTGCCCACCGCGTGCGCTCCGAAGGCAACCCCGTCCAGCTGCACCTGCCGGCCAACTCGGTGCAGTGGTACGCCTTCCGTGGCTAGTTTCTCAAAATACAACTGCCCGAGTTGCCAAAGATCACCGCTGGGATCGAATTCCAGCCCCTAGTTTTGGCAACTCGGGCAGTTTCAGTTTTCAGTCCTGCGCGTGACCATCAAGGAAAGCTCTTACGCGAGCATCAATGTCATCGCGCAGCGCATCCATACGCTCTTCTCCCTCTAGACCACGCACGGACGGGTCCTCAATCTCCCAACGCTCAGCCACTCCGTCGTAGTCGGCATCACCGACGATAATGACGTGATCCACCGAAGACGCGAGGCCGGCATCAAGCAGCGTCGGCGTACCTTCCATGTCCGCTCCGACCTTTGCAAGGGAAGCCTGCGCCTCGGCGTTCACCCCCTGCTCACGGTGCTGTTCAGTGGTCTTTACGCCTGCGGAGTGAACTTCCCAATCGGGCGCATGCTTCCTAGCTAAGGCAGCCGCCATCTGAGACTTGCCCCGGTTGGTATTGCAAAGAAAAAGTACGGAGGTCATGCCTCCGCACTTTAGTCATATTGCGGTGTGTCTGTAGGACCAGATCCCTAGTTCTTCTTCACCGCGTAGTACACCGGCAGGGACTTCCAGTTGAATGTCACGTCCTGGACGTTCTCCGACCACCCGCCGACCACGTTCGGGTAGAACAGCGGGATGGAGGGAAGGTCACGCAGCAGCAGCTCCTGTGCCTGGTTGTAGAGCTTCGCGGCTTCCTCCTCGTTCGCGGCGCCGTTGGCCTTCACAATCAGTTCATCGAATTCCGGGTTGGAGTACTTCGAGTCATTCGAAGCTACGCCCGTGGTAAAGTTTGGCCCAAGGAAGTTACCCATCGAGGGATAGTCGGCGAACCACGCCGTGCGGTAGGCGCCGTCCATACGCTCGGTGCGGTAGGCATCGCGGAAGGACTTGAAGTCCGGGTAAGGGTTGCCCACGGCCTGGATTCCCAGCGCGTTGCTGATGCTGTTAGCCACCGCATCAGCCCAGTCCTTGTTGTCACCATCGGTGTTATAGTTGATCGGGAACGTGCCTTCAAAAGCACCGTACTTCTTGTCGGCCTCCGCCCACAGCTTCTTGGCTTCCTCCGGGTTATAGTCCAGGTTCTCCGAACCCGGCAGGCTGTCGTTGTACCCGTTCAGCACCGGTGAGGTGAACTCCCGGGCCGGGGTGCGGGTGCCATGGAAGATGGTCTCCGCGATCTCCTCACGGTTGATGGCCATCGAGATTGCCTTGCGTCGCAGCGTGCCCTCTTCCCCACTGAAATGAGGCGTTTCTACGTGGATGGACATCTCCAGGTAGGTGGCAGCCGGCTTGGTCTCCTCGCGGCCGGCCAGGTCCTGCTCATAGCTGCCGAAAGCGGATGAAGGAATGGCTTCGAGCACATCGAGGTTATTCGCCAGCAGGTCCATGTACGCAGCACTAGAGTCGGCGTAGAAGGCGAATTCGATGCCGTCGTTCTGCGCTGCGCGGTCGCCCTTATACTCCGGGTTCGGCTCGATGATCAGGTTCTGGTTGTGGTTCCATTCCTTGATCTTGTACGGACCGTTGGACACCGGGGTCTCGCCGAAAGCCTGTGGGTCCTCCAGTGCGGCCGCAGGCACCGGGAAGTACGCGTTGTAACCTAAGCGGCTCGGAAAGTCGCTTTCCGGTTGGGTGAGCTCGATGGTGAAGGTGCGCTCATCGATGACCTTGAGGCCCTCCATTTCTTTGACGCCTTCACCGTAGCCCTTAATGGAGGAGAAGAAGCTCTCATTGAGCTGTTCGTTGGCTACAGCGTAGTTCCACGTATCGACGAAAGTAGCCGCGGTTACGGCGGAGCCATCGGAGAACTTCAGGTCCGGCTTGAGCGTGACCTTGTAAGTCTTGTCCCCTTCCTTGTCAATGGACTCGGCCATCTCGTTGTGCACGTTGCCGTCAGCGTCGTAGTACACCAATCCGGAAAACAGCATGTCGACGATGCGTCCGCCACCGTTCTCATTCGTCATCGCGGGGATAAGCCCCTGCTGCGGCTCGGTGCCCAGAACGCGAACATAGTTGGCGCCGCCGGCACTATCGGAGCCGTCGCTTCCGCAGGCGGCAAGGGTAAAAGCAAGAGAGGCGGCGCCGACGACGCCGAGGAGCTTGCGCATGAGAGTCCTCCTGAAAGAGTTAAACAACCAGTGTGCGTGATAACACTAGAAGGAATGTAGCATGCTTCAACTCACATAATAGATTTAACGCAAAAGACCCTCAGAGAGGACTCAGTTGAGTCATCCTGAGGGTTCAACCCGCGACAGTCCTGGAAGGTCACTCTCGGCCCCAGCACAAGCCGGGCACTATTACTACGCCGTCTTTAGTACAGCGCGCTTGCCAGCTTCGTGCGCGCAGCAAGCACGCGAGGGTCGCCGGAGTCGAAGAGCCCAAAGAGCTCCAAGAGGCGAGTCTTGAGCTGCTCCTTGTCATCCCCGGCGGTGCGCTTCATGGCGTCGATGAGGCGCTCGAAGGCGCGGTCAGGGGCACCGGCGACAACCTCCGCGTCGGCGGCATCGAGCTGCTTGGCCACATCCTCCGGGGCGGCATCCGCCGCGGCGATGGGATCCTCGCTGCGATTAGCTGGGTCCAAACGCTTGAGCAGCAGTGTGGTGTCGCGCGCTTGCTTAATCTCCACGTTGTCTGGCTCGGCGGCCAAGATCTCATCGTAGGTCGCAATGGCCGCATCGAAATCGCCGCGGTTGAGTGCGTCTTCCGCAAGGCTCAGGCGCGGATCCGCTGCTTCCTCTGCGGGGCTCTCCCCCGCCTCGCCCTGTTCAGACAAGCCCTTGAGCTGGGGGCCGAGCTTCTCAACGATCGCCGCGATCCACTGCTCCAGGTTCTCACGCGGCTGTCCGCCCTCGAAGTTGGTGACTGGCTGGCCGGCTGCAATGGCAACGGTGGTCGGCAGATTCTGCACGCCGAAGACCTGCGCCACCTGGGGCACCACATCAGCGTTGATATATCCGACGATGAACTTCAGCCCACCGGCGGCCGCCATCTCCTCGAAGTCCTTCTTGAGCTGCTCGGAGGCCGGGGAGCGCGGCGAGCCAATCAGGGCGATAACCGGCACTTCCGCGGAGCGGCGCACCAGGTCATTCTCGAAGTTCTGCTCGGTGACCTCGAAGAAGGGCGCGATCCCTCCGCCGGAGCTAGCGGCTCCGGCGCTTGCAGCCTGTGTCTGGGCTTGCGCCCGTGCCTCCGCCTGCTGCTTGATAGCACCCAGGTCGAGGGCTCCTCCTACGTACGGTCCGGTCACTTATTCTCCTCCAGGTAACGGTTAACGGAATCTACTTTTTGGGTGATTTGCCCGGTCACGCCTTCGCGGATATCGGCCTTAATCACCAGGCTCGTGCGCGGCGACACGGCGCGTACGGCATCGGTGGCCTCCTTAATGACCGCGAAAACCTCGTCCCATTCACCCTCAATGATGGTGAACATGGAGTTGGTCTCATTGGGCAAGCCCGAAGCACGGACAACACGCACTGCTTCGGCCACGGCCTCGGACATTTCAGCGCTTTCATCGCCCACGACAGTGGGCGCTACGGAAAAGGCAACAATCATGCCCGCCATCCTACCGCCGGTCCCAGCAGTGCCGGTGCCAGTGTCGACGGTCCTCACCGCGCCCACCGGTATCCCGTGGCCAGGCCACGATGTGCGCCACCCCGGGAGGGATGTTTTGGTTGCATCCTGGGCAGACGTAATACTTCTGGGCGGCAGCGCTGCCGACGTGCCGCATGATGAAGGGCTCGCCATTGGTCCAGCTCGGCCCTGCCACCGTCTGCGAGCCTAGGAAAGCGCTGCCATCGCGCGGCAGCGAGCGCGGCTCCTCGCGGATTCTGCGGTTGCGGCGTGGCACTAGAACAACCGCAGCTCGTTGGATTCGATACCGCGCAGCTCCTGATAGTCCAGGACCACGCAGCGAATGCCGCGGTCCTCCGCCAGTGTCCTGGCTTGGGGCTTGATTTCCTGCGCGGCGAAGACACCATGCACGGGTGCTAGCAAATCATCGCGGTTAAGCAGTTCGAGGTAGCGCGTGAGCTGCTCGACGCCATCGATGCCCCCGCGGCGTTTGACCTCCACGGCGACGAACTCGTTCTCAGCGTTCTTCGCCATAATGTCCACCGGGCCAATAGCCGTGGGGTACTCGCGGCGCACCAGAGAGTACTTCTCCCCCAACGTTTCGATGTGCTCGGCCAGCAGCTCTTGCAGGTGGGCCTCCACACCGTCCTTGACCAAGCCCGGATCTTCACCTAGCTCCGTGTCGATATCCTGGTGGATCGCAGCAATGGTGATGCGCAGCTGCTCACCCTTGGGGTTCTCCACCAGCCACAGCTTTTCCCCGGTGTCTTCGCCATCGATATCCTCAATCGCTGACTCCTCAAAGGTGCACGGCGGCGTCATCCAGTTCAAGGGCTTGTAGGCGCGATCATCCGCGTGGATGGACACCGAACCATCGGCCTTAATGAGGATGAGCCGATCCGCCATCGGAAGGTGGGCGTCGAGGCGGCCGACGTAGTCTACGGAGCATTGGGCGATGACAAGACGCATGTCCTCTACCCTATCGTTGAGCGCTACTTCTTAGGTAAACGGGTAGCCCGTTGGCGCATCTGGTGATAGTCCAGCTTTTCTTGGCGCTTCGACGGAGCCGACTCCACCCACGCGTTCAGGGCCATAATGCCCTGCGCATCGGAGGCAATCTCGTAGTCCCGCCCATCGATGCGAATCTGGATAATTTGGTGATCCGAGGGCATAAAAGAAGCCTCGTCATCGTCCATCGGGCGAGTCTTACCCAATTCGATGTCGAGGCGATTAAAACGCTTGTTGGCGCGCGGCATGACGGAGCGAAGCTTAAAGTAATTCATATACTCGCCGTCATAGCGCACGAGACCATGACGCCAAGAATGAGAGTCCTTCGACGGTAGTTGGCGCAAAAGGATGCTCGTGCCGCGGGAGCGCACGGTGAAAAAGCGCACCGCCGCCAGGATGAGGAAAACCAGAAGGACCAGTGCACACAGACCTAAAAGAATTGTTAGCCCCTGAAGCACCTGAGAATTCATGGGTTGATTGTACCGCCGTTGGAGTAGACAACGCTAGTCATTGCTCAGAGTTACTCGTCTTGGGGGCGGAGAAGACGAAGGAACCCCACCCCCTCTTAGCGAGGTTGTGGGGTTCCTAAGTGAAAGTGGGAAGGGCGGTCATTGCTGCCCGTCGGTTCCCTCTCCGCTCATCCGTTAGCTGTTGAAGCGGCGTACGGCGCGCAGTGCAGCTTCGCCGCGAGACCTTGTCAACTCACGCTCAGACTTCAGGTCTTCCTGTGCCTGGGCTTCATCGACCTCGCGGGCCCAGATGGCCCAATCGGCGAGGACGGTGATCTTGTTCTCGGACACGGAGAGGAAGCCACCCTGGACAGCGGCGACGCGACGGTCGCCGTCGACTGGGTGGATGGTCACAACACCATTGTCGATCAACTGACCGACCATGGGCTCATGACCAGGAAGCACGCCGATCTCACCCTCGGTGGTCTCAGCCGTCACCATGGTGGCCTTGCCGGTCCACAGCAGGCGCTCGACGGAAACCAATTCGGCGGTGATGTCAGCCATGTGCCTCTCCCTACTTCTTCTCAGTCAGCTTCTTGTACGCAGCCTCGACGTCGTCCAAGCCACCCAGGCCGTTGAAGGCCTGCTCCGGGTAGTGGTCGAATTCGCCGTTGCAGATGCGCTCGAAAGCATCGATGGTATCGGCCAGCGGCACGTAGGAGCCCGGCAGGCCGGTGAACTTCTCTGCGACGAAGAAGTTCTGGCCCAGGAAGCGCTCGATACGGCGAGCACGCTGAACGGTAATCTTGTCTTCCTCAGACAGCTCATCCATACCAAGGATGGCGATGATGTCCTGAAGCTCCTTGTTCTTCTGCAGAATACCGATGACGCGCTGTGCAACCTCGTAGTGGCGCTCGCCCACGATGGACGGCTCCAGAATACGAGAGGTAGAGGTCAGCGGGTTCACTGCCGGGTAAATACCCTTCGAAGCAATACCACGGTCCAACTCGGTGGTGGCATCGAGGTGGGCGAAGGTGGTCGCCGGAGCCGGGTCGGTGTAGTCATCGGCCGGCACGTAGACGGCCTGCAGGGAGGTAATGGACTTACCCTTGGTGGAGGTAATACGCTCCTGCAGCACACCCATCTCATCAGCCAGAGTCGGCTGGTAACCCACGGCGGAAGGCATGCGGCCCAGCAGGGTCGACACCTCAGAACCGGCCTGGGTGAAACGGAAGATGTTGTCGATGAACAGCAGCACGTCCTGGTTCTGCACATCGCGGAAGTACTCCGCCATGGTCAGGCCGGACAGAGCCACGCGCATACGGACTCCTGGCGGCTCATCCATCTGGCCGAAGACAAGTGCGGTGTCCTGGAGAACGCCCATCTCTTCCATCTCGAGGAAGAGGTCGGTGCCCTCACGGGTGCGCTCGCCGACGCCGGCGAAGACGGAGGTACCGGAGAACTCGCGTGCGATACGAGTAATCATCTCCTGGATAAGAACGGTCTTACCCACACCTGCACCACCGAACAGGCCGATCTTGCCGCCCTTCACGTACGGGGTCAGCAGGTCGATGACCTTAATACCGGTCTCCAGAATCTCGGTCTTACCCTCGAGCTGGTCGAAAGCCGGCGGCTCGCGGTGGATGCCCCACTGCTCGCCATCGCGGCCCAGACCCGGCTGGTCAAGGCAGTCACCGAGGGCGTTGAAGACGTGGCCCTTGACCACATCGCCCACCGGGACGGAAATCGGCTTGCCGGTGTCGGTCACGGCGGCACCGCGGACGAGGCCGTCGGTCGGAGCCATGGACACGGCACGGACGAGGTTGTCACCGAGGTGCTGAGCGACCTCAAGGGTGACGGTCTTTGCAACAGCCTCGAGGGTCACCTCGACGGTCAGTGCGTTGTACAGTGCCGGCAGCCCGCCACGCGGAAACTCCACGTCGACGACCGGACCGATGACACGCACCACACGGCCGGCGGTAGCCGACGACTGTGTGTTCTGCTCTTGCAGAGCTGTAGTCATAATCTAGTCACTTTCTGCGCTTTCGGCGAGCGCCCCAGCGCCACCGACGATCTCTGTGATTTCTTGGGTAATCTGCGCCTGACGGGCCTGGTTGGCCACGCGCGAGAGGTCCTTGACCAGCTCGGTAGCGTTGTCGGTTGCAGACTTCATTGCGGTACGGCGTGCGGCGGACTCGGAGGCCGAGGACTCCAAGAACATCGCAAATAGGAGGCGAGACACGTACTGCGGAAGCAGCGCTTCCATCAGGGTGTCCGCATCCGGCTCGAAGTCGTAATCAGGGGTGATCTGATTGTTCGGCTCGGCGTCGGAAAGCGCGGACTCACCCAGGTTGTAGTCCTCTTCCTCGATAACCGGTACCACCGGCAGCAGCTGCTGCACACGCGCGGTCTGGGTCAGCATGGACTCGAACTCGGTGTACACGACGTGTACCTGGTCGAAACCGCGAACGGTCTCGCCCTCCACGTTAATGCCCTCGCGGGTCTTGGCCTGGCCGTTCGAACCGGCGACGAAGCCGTCGATAATGTGGCGGCGCACATCGTGCGTCTTTTCCCAGGTCGGATCCTGCGAGAATCCAGTCCAGCTGCCTGCGACCTCGTCCTCACGGAACTTGTAGAAGCCAACGCCCTTGTTGCCGGTCACGTAGCGGACGGTCTCGAAACCCTCGCTCTTGAGCAGGGCTTCCAGCTCGGCCGCCTTCTTGAAGATGTTGTTGTTGTAGCCACCGCACATACCGCGGTCCGAAGAGACCACGAGAATAGCGGCAACCTTCGCATCTTCGCGTTCCCGGAGCATCGGGTGATCCAAGGACGTGTGCGCCGCCAGCTTGTTAAGCACGTTGGACAGTTCACGTGCATAAGGCTGCGCCGCTTCTACCCTGGCCTGAGCCTTGGTAATGCGCGAGGTAGCAATGAGCTCCTGTGCCTTGGTGATCTTCTTGGTGGAATTGACGGACCGGATACGGTCACGCAGTTCACGAAGATTAGCCATGGTGTTCGCTCCTCCCTTCTTTTTCTAGACGGTTAATTCTTAGAGCGTGCGAAACTCTATTTGGCCGTCTTGCGGGAGACGTTGAGCTCGGTCTTATTCACATCATCCGCGGCGAGCGGGTCAACCGGCGCCTCGGTACCAAGGTTGTTGCCCTCGGTCGTGCGGAAGGACGGAGTGAAGTCCTTTGCTGCTGCAACAAGTGCATCCTTGGACTCGTCGGTCAGAGCGGTACCGCCCTGGATCTGCTCGAACACCTGCGGGGTTGCAGAGTTGAGGTGGTCGTGCAGCTCCTTCTCGAAGCGGCGTACGTCCTCGACGGGAACGACGTCGAAGATGCCCTGGTCTGCGAGGAAGATGGACACCATCTGGTACTCGACAGGCTGCGGGGAGGACTCGGACTGCTTGAGCAGCTCGACGAGGCGCTCACCGCGCTCCAGCTGAGCCTTGGAAGCCGGATCCAGGTCGGATGCGAAGGCCGCGAAGGCCTGCAGGTCACGGTAGGCAGCCAGCTCGAGACGGAGGTTACCGGCAACCTTCTTCATACCCTTGGTCTGTGCGGCACCACCAACACGGGAGACGGACACACCGACGTTAATTGCCGGACGGACGCCCTGGTTGAACAGGTCGGACTCCAGGAAGACCTGGCCGTCGGTAATAGAAATAACGTTGGTCGGAATGAAGGCGGAGACGTCGTTCGCCTTGGTCTCAATGATCGGCAGTGCGGTCATGGAACCTGCACCCATGTCGTCAGAGAGCTTTGCAGCACGCTCCAGCAGACGGGAGTGGAGGTAGAAGACGTCGCCCGGGTAAGCCTCGCGGCCCGGCGGACGGCGCAGCAGAAGGGAAATCGCACGGTAGGCCTCAGCCTGCTTGGTCAGATCATCGTAAATGATCAGGACGTGGTTGCCCTGGTACATCCAGTGCTGACCCAAAGCTGCACCGGAGAACGGTGCCAGCCACTTGAAGCCGGCGGCGTCGGATGCCGGAGCAGCCACGATGGTGGTGTACTCCAGAGCGCCGTGCTGCTCCAGGGTGTGGCGCACACCAGCAATGGTGGAGCCCTTCTGGCCGATGGCGACGTAGATGCAGCGGACCTGCTTGTTCTTGTCGCCAGACTCCCAGTTAGCCTTCTGGTTCAGGATGGTGTCGATACAAACGGCGGTCTTACCCGTCTTACGGTCACCAATGATCAACTGACGCTGACCGCGACCAATCGGGGTCATCGCGTCAATAGCCTTGATGCCGGTCTGCATCGGCTCTTCCACCGGCTGACGCTGCAGCACGGACGGTGCCTGCAGCTCGAGGACGCGGTCCTCTTCAGCGGTGATCGGGCCCATGCCGTCAATCGGCTGGCCCAGGGGGTTGATAACGCGGCCGAGGAATTCCTCGCCCACAGGGATGGAGAGAACCTCGCCGGTCCTCTTGACCTCGTCGCCTTCTTTAAGCGACTCGAAGTTGCCCAAGACCACGACACCGATGGAGTTGGTGTCAAGGTTCTGTGCGACGCCAATTACGCCGCCGGGGAACTCGAGCAGCTCATTCGCCATGACGGACGGCAGGCCCGAAACCTGCGCAATACCGTCAGCTGCCGAAATGACCACGCCGACCTCCTCACGGGAGGCCTCCGCGGAGTAGCTCGAGGTGTAGTTCGCAATCGCGCTACGGATCTCGTCGGAGGAGATCGTCAGCTCCGCCATGTTCTTCCTGCTCTCGGTAGTATCTTCCAGCAATTACTTAATCGTTTCTGTCGTTTCGGCTTATGCCATCTGCGCGCGAAGGCGAGCAATCTTGCCTGCCGTCGAACCATCGATGACTTCGTCGCCGACGCGGATGGTCATACCACCGAGGAGGCTGGTGTCAACCTCAGAGTGGATGGACATCGCACGACCATAAATTTTGCCCAGCTTTTCAGCGAGTGCTGCCCGCTGGCTATCGTTCAGCTCACCCGCCGAGGTCACGCGCGCGATGGTACGGCCCTGCAGCTTGGCTGCAGTGTCCGCCAATCCGGCGAGATCATCAATCGGGTTCTGCTCCGGGCGGCCAATGGCCTGCAGCGCAAGCGCTTCAGTAACCATCGTGACCTTGCCGTAGAGCACGCTTGCCAGCAGCCCAACCTTGCGGTCGGACGTCGCAGTACGGTCTGAAAGCAGCTGGGTCAGTTCGCCTTCGCGGTCAAGCACGCGCGACAGGGAGAAGAGTTCGTCTTCCACCTGGCCCAGCTTGCCCTCAAACTCAGCGCCGCGCAGCAGTGCGCGACGGCCAAGGATGATAAGGCCGCGGGCGATATCACGCGGGGTCGACCACTGTGCGGCGGCTGCCTCCTGGAGCACCTGCAGTGCTACCGGGGAAACCTTGCCGCCGAAAAGGGTCTGGACCAGGGACTTGCGCTCCTCAGAGGTGGAGGCGTCGTCGGTCAGCGCGACGCGCAGCTCGCGGTCGCCGTCGAGAACGCGGACCACCTCAAAGAGGTCCTGGCCTGCCTGGGTAGCAGTCGCCACCGAGCGGTCACCGGAGAGGAACTCATCCAGCTTGGACTCAACGGTAGCGAGTGCTTCGCGGCTAGCTGCCTTCATCGTTGCCTACTTTCCGGCCGGTGCCACAGTGTCGAGCTCGGACAGGAAGTTATCAATGGTGGAGGACTGCTTGGTGGCGTCCGAAAGTTCGCCGCCGAGCAGCTTCTCTGCCAGGTTGATGGAGTTCTGTCCGATGTCGGAACGCAGCTCAGACACGACCTGTGCGCGGGAAGCTTCAAGCTGCTTCTCGCCAGCGGTCAGAATGCGACGAGACTCTTCTTCTGCAGCTTCCTTAGCCTCTGCCTCGATCAGCTTGCCGCGCTCGCGCGCCTGCTCACGAATCTCCGCAGCCTCTGCTCGCGCGTCAGCGAGCTGAGCATTGTACTTTTCCAGAGCGGCCTTTGCTTCGGCCTGCTGAGCCTCCGCACGCTTAAGGCCACCTTCGATCCGGTCTTCACGCTCCTGCAGCATCTTGTTGTATGCCGGAAGAACGAGCTTCCAGAACACAATCAGGATGATGGTGAACGGAATGATCGACCAGACCAAGTCGTACATCTTGGGCAGAAGGATAGAGTTGCCCGACTCGAGGGGCAGGGTTTCACTTCCTTCTGCTGCAAGGTAGTAAATGACGTTGTTCATGGGGCTCCGTTCTTAAAGTTCGATTTACTTTGTGTAAAGCGCTCTTTAGAACAGGAAGCCTGCAACGAGGCCAATCAGGGCGAGGGCCTCAACGAAGGCGATACCCAGGAACATGGTGGTACGCAGCTGGCCAGCCATCTCCGGCTGACGTGCCATGCCCTCGACGGTCTTGCCGACGAGGATACCGATGCCCAGACCCGGGCCGATGGTTGCGATGCCGTAGCCGATGGCGCCGAGGCCCTTGAGGGTGGACTCGTCAGCAGCCTGAGCAAGAATGATTTCGTTCATGATGAAAGTCGTTCCCTTTCAAAGTTTTCCCACGGATTCTTCCGCGGGGGATGTGGTGGTTTTGGGGTATTTAGTTAACCGCGAGGTTCGCGTTGTTGTTAGTGCGAATCTGCATGCAGCGACAGTTCGATGTATACCGCCGTCAGCAGGGCGAAAATGTATGCCTGCAGGAAGATGACGATAATTTCGTACAGCGTGAACAGAACCGCTGCGACCAGAGTGAGGCCACTCAGTGCGGTCCAACCGTTGAACTGGAAGAAGAAGAAGTTCGTTGCCGAGTACAACAGGACCAAAATGAGGTGGCCAGCCAGGAAGTTCGCCATCAGACGAAGAGCCAGCGTGACTGGGCGCATGACAAACGTAGAGAAAGCCTCAATCGGCACGACAAGCACGTGCAGCAACGGCGGCAGGTTAGGAATAACCACCGAGGACTTGATGAACTTGCCGAAGCCAAAGCGCTTGGCGCCGGCGTAAATCATGGCGATGTACGCGACGACAGCCAGCACGATTGGCATACCAATACGAGCGTTCGGAGAGATGTTTAGAGCTGGAACAATAGTTGCTACGTTCCAGAACAAAACACCGAAGAAGATCGTGGCCAAGATCGGAAGGAATCGACGTCCTTCCTTGCGGCCCAAGATGTCTTCTGCGATGTGAATTCGTACGAAGTCAATCGCATGCTCCGCTACGTTTTGCAATCCTTTAGGAACCAGCTTCGGGTTCCTGAAGGCGACAACAAAAAGGAGCACCAGGATGGCCGCCATGAACAGACGAACCAGCATGATGCGATCCAAAGCGAACCAACCGTTGGCGAAATCGGCGAAAAGAAGATCGACGACTTCACCATCATCGGTTACGTGCCCCGGGAAAAATTCTGGATCCAGTTCGGGTGCGTGAAACTCACCCTTCATGGCCAATGTCGTAACGCTCAGCGTTCTCTCCCGTGTTCGGGCCACACAGCTTGTCGAAGGCTATGTGGTGCGATGGACGTCTCAAGCTCTTTGCCCTGTCTACGGACTCCGTCGCACATCAGCGTAAACAGGGCAAGGATAAACCGTACTTTTTCGGGATAGCATGACGCTAACCCGCGGTAACCCGAAGAGAATGCTATCAGTTCGCCCTCAAGTTTTCGCACGTGGGGGCCCCGTTGCGGCCCTAAAGGCACAGCCTAGTGCCAGTGGGCCCTATAAAACGCCCACATTCTGCCGAAACCCCGCCAAGTGTATTTGGTCACACACCCGCGTTTTCCCACCTTGACGGGGGTAACGGGGGCTGTCGCCGTGGCCACTTAACTACACAAAAGCCACCCTCCCGGGGTCACCGGAAGCAGTGGCTCACTCTAAAAGGTCGAGACTGGCTAAGACACGTAGGTCACGTTGGATGTAATCACACCCCAGACCTCAGTGCCGAGTGTTACCGCCAGCGCCAGCAGCACGGTGACGAAAAGCGCCATCGTGTCGTAGAACTCAAGATCCTTAATCAGCAACAGCACCATAATCAGGATGACCACCTTGAGCAGCCAGCCGCCGAGCACCACCGCCATCGTTGTCGACGGCGTGGTGCGCGCGGTAAGAAGAACTGAGGCCGCGGTAAAGAGCACGAAGCCACCGCCAATGGCCGCGCCGACGAGTACGCCCCAGATCCCAGGCAACCCGCGGACACCGCCCCAGATAGCCAGGGACGCGATGGTCACGACGACAAGGCCGATGGCTCCGAGGCGGAGCGCACGCTTGAGGGGGCGCCGATGATCGTCGTACGGCGAAAGCTCTTCGGAGGTCGTTGAATCAGTCACAGCCCCATACCCTACCTCAGGAGGGATCCGTTTCCAGCACCACGCTGGTGGGACGCGGCTGGCGCCCAAGCTTGCCCTGGCGCAGCGGAATTAGGGTCACGCCAAAGGCAACGACGAGCGCGACAAGCGCTAGTACGACGGCCACGGGCGCGGGGACGATGGAAAAAGAGACCGCCCCGAAGGCCACCGCAGAGACCCATAGGTACAGCACCAACACGGTGCGGCGGTGTGTATGTCCCAGCGAGAGCAGCCGGTGGTGGATGTGGGCCTTGTCCGCGGCGAAGGGCGAGCGCCCCTGGGATACGCGCCGGATCACGGCCCAGACAAGGTCCAGGACTGGAATAAAGACGGCGGCTACCACGACGATGACGGGCGACATCAGCGCCACGATGTCCACGGTTCCATAGAGCGACATGTTGATCTTGCCCGACGCGGAGGTGGATGCAGCCGCCAGCAGCAAGCCAATGAGCATCGCCCCGCTGTCCCCCATGAAGATGCGGGAGGGTTCAAAATTATGCGGGAGGAACCCGGCGCACACGCCCACCAGCGCCGCCGCGATAATCGCCGGCGGATAGGCGGAGACCGCCCCACCCTGGTCGTGCAGCACGGTCAGCGAGAAAACCAGGATGGCACCACCTGCAATCATGCCCAGCCCGGCAGCCAGCCCATCGAGCCCGTCCACGAAGTTGATGGCGTTGATGAGCAGGACCGTAAAGAACGTAGTCAAGAGTGTTCCCTGGACCTGGTCGAGGATGACCGTGGTTCCATCACCAAAGGGCAAGAAGAGAAGAGTCCACGTCAGACCGAGACCGCTCATGATGGCCGCCGCCACCAATTGCCCGATCAGCTTGACCAGAGCACTCAGTTCCAGCAGGTCATCCACCACGCCGACGATGACAATGGCCGCGGCTGACCACAGCACAGCGTTCATCTCCGGCGTGACCGGCATAAACCCGCGAGTCAAGGCTGGAAGCTGGCCCGCGAGATAGACAGCAGCCGCAAACCCCGTGAACATGGCAACGCCACCCAACTGCGGGGTGGGTTGCGAGTGACTATCACGCAGACGAATCTCCGCCACCTGGCCGCTGCGCACCAAGACGCTGCGCACCAGTCCGGTGGTGATGTAGGTAAACGCCGCCGCGACGAAAATGATCAACGCCAGTTCGCGCAGCGGCACTCCGGTTCCAGCCACTGATGTCTCCTTAAGAGGATTGGCTACCCGGCCGGGTGCGCAAGGACTCTGCAGACACTCCGATGACCTCGCCAATCTGCTCGGCGCTCAGCGCGCCTTCGCGCAAGAGGTAGGGGCGCGGACCGGATAGATCGATAATGGTGGAGGGCTTGCCCACCTGGGCTTCTCCCCCATCCAGGTAGACCGTGACGGCCTTGCCCAGCTGCTGCTTGGCGGCAATCGCGGTGGTCGGCGGGGTTTGTCCGGAAATGTTCGCGGAGGAGACCGCCATGGGGCCGACCTCGCGGAGGAGTTCAATGGCAATGGGGTGCAACGGCATGCGCAGCATCACCGTGCCGCGGGTATCTCCCAAGTTCCAAGGCAGCGAAGGCGCTTGCGGCACCACGATGGACAGCCCACCCGGCCAGAAGGCCTCGATGAGGGTCTGCGCGGTGTCATCCAACGAAGCGACAAGCCCCTTGACGGTGTCCCAGGAGCCGACGAGCACCGGCACCGGCATGTCCGGGCCGCGGTGCTTGGTGGCCAAAAGGCTGGCCACGGCATCGTTATCGAAAGCATCGCAGCCCAGCCCGTAGAGCGTGTCGGTGGGCATCACGACGAGTCGGCCTGACTTGGCTGCTTTGACGGCAAGTGCCATGCCTTCCTCGCGCTCAGCAGCGTCCGCACAGTTATAAATCTGTCCCTGCATTGGTCTCTCCTTTAATCCCGTTCCTATCGGCTTGTCGACCAATCTTCGACCAATCTACTGTACTCCCCGCTTCGCTGTGACAAATCGTGCGGTGCCAGTGAGGTCCTTGAGCACCTCGATATCGCTGAAGCCGCCGTGCGCGCGCAGGGCTTCCTGCACTTGTTGGGAGGTCTCGTCGTCGTGCTCAATGCCCACCCGCCCGCCGGGGCGCAGCAGCGCGGCGATGGTCGGGATCATCGCGGTGATGGTCTCCATGCCGTCTGCTCCCCCAAACACCGCATCGTGCGGATCCTGGTAGACCTCTGGGTCCAGGTCCGGGGTCTCCGGAACGTAGGGTGGGTTGGTGAGCACGAGGTCAACGGTGTCGTGCAGCTCCGACAAGAGCTGGGCGTCGGTGACGTCGCCCTGCACCACGTTCACAGAACCCGCCCGGCCGCGCGCAGCGGTTGCGGCATTGCGCCGGGTGTAGGCCAGGGCGGCGTCGGCAAGCTCCACTGCCCACACCTGGGCCTGCGGCACATAGTGGGCGACGTACAGCGCCAGCGCCCCGGATCCGGCGCACAGATCCACGACGCGGGGAGATTGCGGGTCAAGTTTCGTCATCTTTCCCGAGTTAAATCTCTGAAGAGATTTAACTCCCCAGTCGGCGAGCACCTCCGTCTCCGGGCGCGGGATGAACACGCCGGGGCCCACCTCGAGTTCGAGGGCGCCGAACCACGCCACGCCCAGGATGTGCTGGAGGGGCTCGCGCGCTTCACGACGCCCCACCAACGCCCCATATGCCACGTCAAAGCCGGGCATCGGAGCCTCGTTAAGCGGGATGTCCATGTGGCCGCAGTGGATGAGGTGGGCAGCCAGCAGGCGCGCGTCCCACTCGGGTGAAGGTACCCCGGCAGCGCGAAGGCGCTCCGTGGCATCACGAAGCGCCTCCCGATAGGTGTGAAAAGTCACCGAATTAAACCGTGCCTTTTCTCTTCTAGTCCTCAGCCTCAAGGCGCTCTGCGCGTTCTTGGGCTTGCAGGGCGTCGATGAGGTCCTGCATGTCACCGTTGAGCACGGAATCCAGGTTATTGGCCTTGTATCCGATGCGGTGGTCGGTGATGCGGTTCTCCGGCCAGTTATAGGTACGGATACGCTCGGAGCGATCCATGGTGCGCACCTGGGAAGCGCGCTGCTCGCCGGCCTCAGCCTCGCGGGCCTCACGCTCCATCTGGTCCAGGCGTGCCTGCAGCACCTGCAGGGCGCGCGCCTTGTTCTGGATCTGGGAGCGTTCCTTCTGACAGGTCACCACCAGGCCGGTCGGCAGGTGGGTAATACGCACCGCGGAGTCAGTGGTATTCACGCCCTGGCCGCCCTTACCGGAGGAACGGTACACGTCGACGCGGATGTCCTTATCATCGATGTTTACGGCTTCGACTTCTTCCGGTTCCGGGTAGACCAGCACACCAGCTGCGGAGGTCTGGATTCGGCCCTGGGACTCGGTCACCGGCACGCGCTGCACGCGGTGGACGCCGCCCTCGAACTTGAACACGCTCCACGCGCCATCGCGCGAGGGGGTCTTGGACTTGAAGGAGATGGACATGTCCTTCACACCACCGAGGTCGGACTCGTTGAGGCCTAGGACCTCCCACTGGAAGCCGACCTTATCGGCGTAGCGCTCGTACATGCGGGCCAGGTCGCCGGCGAAGAGTGCTGCCTCTTCGCCGCCGGCACCGGCCTTGATCTCCATGATGATGTCCTCGGAGTCATGCTCATCGCGCGGGGCCAGCAGGTCCGCGAGCTTTTCCTCCAGCTGGACGACGAGTGGCTCAAGGCGGTCGACCTCGGGCTGGAACTCGTGGTCCTCGTAGGCCATCTCTTTGGCATCGGCCAGGTCTTGGCGAGCCTGGACCAACTCGTCGTTCACAGCGACGATGGGTCGCAGTTCGGCGTAGCGCTTGGACAGCTTGCGGAATTGGGACTGATCACCGGCTACCTCCGGGTCAGCCATCTGCATTTCGATGCCTTGGAACTCGGAGACAATGTCATCGACGAGGGAAACCTGGTTAGACATTACTTGTAGTCCTCCTCATCCGTGTCAGCCGCCATGGGCGCGGACGAGGCCACCTGCATGAGGAACTCGCCGTTGGAGCGGGTCTTCTTGAGCTGCTTAATCAGCAGGTCAATGGCAGCGAAGGAGTCCAGGCCGGAAAGGATGCGGCGCAGCTTGGTCATGATGCGTGCTTCCTCCGGAACCAGCAGGAGCTCGTCCTTGCGGGTGCCGGACGGGTTGACGTCCACGGCCGGGAAGATGCGGCGCTCGGAGATGGCGCGGTCGAGCTTGAGCTCGGCGTTGCCGGTGCCCTTGAACTCCTCGAAGATGACGGTGTCACCGGTGGAGCCGGTTTCCACCATCGCGGTAGCGATGATGGTCAGCGAGCCGCCGTTCTCAATGTTGCGAGCAGCACCCAGGAAGCGCTTCGGCGGGTACAGGGCGTTGGAGTCCACACCACCGGACAGGATGCGGCCGGATGCCGGGGAGGAGTTATTGTAGGCGCGGCCGAGGCGGGTGATGGAGTCGAGCAGGACGACGACGTCCTTGCCCTGCTCCACCAGGCGCTTGGCGCGCTCGATGGCCAGCTCCGCCACCGAGGTGTGCTCTGACGGCGGGCGGTCAAAGGTGGAGGCGATGACCTCACCGTTGACACTGCGCTGCATGTCGGTGACCTCTTCGGGGCGCTCGTCCACGAGGACGACCATGAGGTAGCACTCCGGGTTGTTCGTGGCGATGGCGTTGGCGATATTTTGCAGGATCGTCGTCTTACCGGCCTTCGGCGGGGAAACGATGAGCGCGCGCTGGCCCTTACCAATCGGCATGATGAGGTCGATGACGCGGGTGGTGAGGATCTTCGGGTCCGTCTCTAGGCGCAGGCGCTGGTTCGGGTACAGCGGGGTGAGCTTGGCGAAGTCCGGGCGCTCCTTCGCGGTGGACGGATCCAGGCCGTTGACGGTGTCGACCTCCACGAGCTGGTTGTACTTGCGGCGGTTGCGGCCGTTGCCATGGGTGTGGGTCGGGCCGGAGACCTTGACCTTGCCGGTCAGGGCGTCGCCAGAGCGCAGGCCCAGGCGGCGCACGAGGTTGTTGTTGACAAAAACATCGGAGCTGGCCGCGCGGTAGCCGGTAGTGCGCAGGAAGGCCACGTTGTTGTCGACGACCTCGAGGATGCCGCCCACTACCTGCACTTCATCGCCCTCGCGGATCTGCAGGTCATTGCCACCGTTGCCGCCGCCATCGCGGTCACGCCCGCGGCGGTTGCGACGGTTACGGCGATTGCGGCGGCCACCGCCGCCGTTGTTGTCATCATCGTTGCGGTGGTTATCGCGGCGGTTGTTGTTGCCGCCCCCGTTATTGCCACCGCCGTTGTTGCCACCGTTGCCGTGGTCCCCGTTATCGGAGTTGTCGGAGTTGTTGCCGCCACGGGACTGGTTGCCCTCGGACTTGGACTGCTTGTCCTCGGCGCCGTTGCCATTTCCGTTGCCGTTGTTATTGCCCTTGGCTTCTTCGCGGGCCTCGCGCTCCTGGCGGCGCGCGCGGTTACGGCGGGCGCGGCGGGCCTGGGAGCGGGACTCGTAGCGTTGCTCGTCGTGGCCGTCCTTCTGCTCGGACTCCTGAGCGCCGTCCTCGCCCTTGTGAGTGTTCTCAGGCTCCTGCTTCTCGGAGGCCTGGTCAGCAGCGCCGGCAGGGCGGGAAGCCTTGCGGGTCGCGCGGCGCGGCTGCGCGTCCTTCTTCAACTCCTTCTGTGCGGAGTCCTCTGCGGCGGGTGCGTCCTTAGCCTCGCCCTGGGCAGCGGCCTTCGCGCCGCGCGCCGGCACCTGGCCGGTGGTCAGGGCAGTAATGAGATCCCCCTTGCGCAGTCCGGAGACGCCGCGAAGTCCGCGCTCCGCAGCTAGCTTGCGCAATTCCGGCAGCTTCAGGGAGGCGAGATCCTGTGCTGCGGTCTTGTCCGTATCGCTCACGGATATCCTTTCGTCGCTTCACCAACGCGCGCCGTCTTGTCTGCCGCACCTGCACTGTGCGTGGTGCTGTTCCAAGCGGGCGTTGGAAGCCAGTGTGTAATTGGGATGGTCCTCCGCCACCAGCGAGTTCACGCAACCGCGATCCCCGTGGGGCGGTGGTTGTCTTGGCTCTCCCCCCTCTCCGGCCCGGCGGTACGGAACGTGAAGGACTCCTTGTTGAACTCCTGAAAGCACTCAAGGAATCGGCCGCGGGTCAAGCGCGGGGAGATATTTTAAGAAGGCGACTGCGAGCGTATCTCTCCCCTCTCACCGTCGCGCGCACCGTTGGACTGCCATGAGAGTGTCACCGCAGGTGTGTGCGCCGTGGAGGGAGCTCGGAGATGCGGGGAAAGCGTTCCCCACCAGTCGCGGATAACTATACCGCATCCTTCCCCCGCGCTCACACTGACACGGCTAAAGTAGTGCGCATGCTCTCCACAATGCAGGATATCCCGCTGTCCCTGACCCGCATCCTGGAGTACGGTTCCTCCGTCCACGGCCAAACCCAGGTCATCACCTGGCACAGCGCCAATCCCGGCAACGAACGCGAGGAAACCACTTTCGCTGATATCGGTGCCCGCGCCGCCGCCTTCGCCCACGCCCTGCATGACACGCTCGGCATCACCGGTGACGAGCGCGTGGGCTCACTGATGTGGAACTGCGCCGAGCACCTCGAAGTGCTTTTTGGCACCGCCTGTAAGGGAGCGGTGTTCACGCCGCTCAACAAGCAGCTGATGAATGACCAAATCCGGCACATCATCAACCACGCTGAGGTCCGCGTCATCGTCGCGGACTGTCGCCTCGCCGAGCAACTGGCCCAGGTTCTGGAAGGCGTGGACTGCGTGCGTGCGGTGGTATTCACGGGCGTCGGCAAGCCCAGCACCGCTCTGCCGGGCAACGTTGAAATCTACAGCTACGAGCAACTGCTGGATGGGCGCTCCACCGTCTATGACTGGCCGGTTTTGGATGAGCACACCGCCGCCGCACTGTGTTACTCCACCGGCACCACTGGTGCACCAAAGGGCGTGCTCTACTCCCACCGCGCTCTGTACTTGGAAGGAATGCAGCTGCGCTCCTCCGATTCCCTGTGTGTGACCCACGGCGAGACATTCCTGTGCTGCATCCCCATCTATCACGTGCTGAGCTGGGGTGTTCCCTTTGCTGCGTGGATGACGGGCACGCCGCTGGTGCTTCCCGACGCCGACGTCTCCCCCGCCACCCTGGCCAAAATCATCGCCGCCACCTCCCCGCGCGTGGCGCACGGTGTGCCCACCATTTGGATTCAGCTCTTCGTGCACTACCTCAAGAATCCACCGGAGCGCATGACGCTGACGGAGATCTTCGCTGGCGGCTCGCCTGTGCCACCGCAGCTCATCAAAAGCTGGGAAGAGCGCTACGGCGTGGACGTGGTCCACGTGTGGGGCATGGCGGAAACCACCACGGTGGGCACGGTGGCCCGCCCACCCTCAGGCGCCTCGGGCGAGGCTCGCTGGGCCTACCGCATCTCCCAAGGGCGCTTCCCTGCCTCCCTGGAATACCGCGTGGTCAATGACGGCCACGTGGTCAACACCACGGACCGCAATGCCGGCGAGATTCAGGTCCGCGGCAACTTGGTCACCGGTTCTTACTACCACTCGCCCGCTTCGGAGGACGGCGGTGCTGCCCACGAGTTCCGTGGCAAGGATGTCGAGGACGCGGACTCCAAGTTCACGGCCGACGGCTGGCTGCGCACCGGCGACGTCGGCTTCGTCACCGAGGATGGCTTCCTCACCGTGGAGGATCGCGCCCGCGATGTCATCCGCTCCGGCGGTGAGTGGATCTACTCCGTCCAATTGGAGAACCTCATCATGGCCAACCCGGTGGTGCTGGAATGCGCCGTCATTGGCTACCCCGACAAACAGTGGGTGGAGCGCCCGCTGGCTGTCACCGTGCTCGCCGCGGACATCAGCCCCACGATTGAGACCGCCGAGCGCCTGCGCAACGGGATGCGCTCTGAGCTTCCCTCCTGGATGCTGCCGGAGTACTGGACCTTCGTGAAATCCATCGATAAGACTTCGGTGGGCAAATTCGACAAGAAGGACCTGCGCGCCCACCTGGCGGAGGGCGAGTACAACATCATCCGGCTGAAGGGCCCGGGCGAGGCGCAGCGCCTCGATGCCGGAGAGGATGACGGGGAGGACTAGCCCCACCCCTCCTACTCATACGGCAGGCTTCGATCTAGACTTGCCAGCAATGTCCGCCCAACGATCCCAACCTTCGCCACACACCTCCGCCCCGCTGACGCTGCCATTGCCGCGCGTACGGGGCGCGGGGACTCCGCCCACGGACCTGCCGGCGCCAGGGCCCGACGGCCGCCGCGCGCTCGTGGATCGCTACGGCCGCCAAGCCCGCGACCTGCGTGTCTCCCTGACGGATCGCTGCAATCTGCGCTGCACCTACTGCATGCCCGCCGAAGGTTATGAGTGGCTGCCCACCGAACACACGCTCAGCGATGAAGAAACCATCCGTCTCATCCGCCTCGCGGTAGACAAGCTCGGCATCCAGCAGGTGCGCTTCACCGGTGGGGAGCCGCTCCTGCGCGGCTCCTTAGAGAAAATCATCGCCGCGACCAAAGCCCTGCGGACCGACGAAGGTACGGCACCCACTACTGCTCTCACCACCAACGGGCTGGGCCTGGATAAGCGCCTGCCGGGGCTGCAGCGCGCCGGGCTCGACCGCGTCAACATCTCCTTAGACACCCTCGATCCGGAGCTCTATGCCCGGCTCACCCGGCGCGACCGCCTAGCGGATGTGCTCACATCCATCGACGCCGCGCTGGCCGCCGACATGGACCCGGTCAAGATCAACGCCGTCATCATGCCGGGTGTCAACGAGTCTGCGATCCTTCCCTTGGCTCGCTTTTGCCTCGAACGCGGCGCGCAACTGCGCTTCATCGAGCAGATGCCATTGGGCCCACGGGAGGAGTGGGCGCGTTCCCGGATGGTCACCGCGGAGGATATCTTGGCGCGCTTGGCCGAAGACTTCGAGCTCACCCCGGCTAAGAAACCCCGCGGCTCCGCGCCGGCTGCACTGTGGTCCGCGGTCTCGCGCGATGGCTCCCTCCCCACAGGCCACATCGGAGTCATCGCCTCCGTGACTCGGCCCTTCTGCGGGAATTGCGACCGCACGCGCCTGACCGCAGACGGCGCGGTGCGCAATTGCCTCTTCGGCAACTCGGAAACCTCCCTGCGCGACCTCATGCGCTCGGGCGCCAGCGATGCGGAACTCGCCACTGCCTGGGCGGGTGAAATGTGGAGGAAATTACCGGGCCATGGGGTGGATGATGAAGGTTTCCTCCAACCAGATCGCCCGATGTCCGCCATCGGTGGCTAGATTGGGTGCAATGACGAGTACCGGGACTGACTTAAGTATCGAGGAATACTTCGAGTGCCTCCACGCGCTGGTCCGCGCCTTGCCTTCGGAACGCGCTGCCTTATCGCAGGGTCGCGTGCTGGCTGAGCCCCTCGTCGCCCGCCTTCCCCTCCCGCCGCAGGATAATTCGGCCATGGATGGCTTCCTCATTCCTCAGCCTTCCTCACCAGACAGTCTCACCGTTCCCTTCACTTTGCCTGTCGTGGGTGATGTGCCTGCCGGCGCGCCGGCCCAAACCCTGCCGCCCGGCACTGCGCTGCGCATCATGACCGGTGGTCCAGTACCCGCGGGCTTTGATGGTCTGGTCATCCCCGTGGAAGACACCGATATTCCACCAGGCCCCGGGCCACTGCCTGAGACCGTCACGGTGCACCGCCTTCCCGAGCGCAACCACATCCGGCGGCGCGGCTCCCACATCGAGGCCGGGCACCAACTAGCCGGTGCCGCCACGCTGGTGGACGCCTCCCTTATCGCCGCCGCCCTCTCCGCCGGCGTCGACACCGCCGTGCTCCACCGCACCCCGCGGGTGACCGTCATTGCCACGGGTGAGGAGCTGCTCAACGGCCAGCTCCCGGATTCCAATGGTCCGATGCTCGACGCACTCCTTAGCACTACCGGCCCCGTTGACATCGCCCGCACGGTATGTGGCGATTCACCCGTTGAGCTGCGCCGCCGCTTCGACGCGGCTGCCGCTGACTCCGATCTCATCGTCACCACCGGCGGGGTATCCGCAGGAGCCTTTGACGTGGTTCGCGCGGTCGTTGAGGATGCCGTGGAGCGCGGCTCTTATTGGTTCGGACACGTCAACCAGCGCCCCGGCGCGCCGCAAGGCCACGCGCTGTGGGACGGTGTTCCCGTGGTGTGTTTGCCGGGCAACCCGGTGGCGGCGTTCGTCTCCGCGCATCTCTACCTCACCCCGCTGATGCGTTCCTTGCGTGGGCTGCCCCGCCCCACCGGAGTTTTAGACCGGCCGCACCTGACGGCCGTCGCTGGGGCTGACTTCCCGCATCCGCACCGCCCGCTTATTCAGCCGTGCTCGATTGCTCTGGACGGAAGCATCACCGCCTTCCCGCCGCCTGGACCACGCATGCGCAGCCACCACGTTGCAGCACTGCCCGGCACGCAAGGTTTCGCGCTGCTGACGAGCCCCGTCACCACAGGGGAGCAACTTACCGTCTACCCCTACTAGCTTCACGGTGCTTCACCACATCCCCCACCCCTCCGTTGTTGCCAAAGATCGCGCCTCTAAACGCCGGATCGGCCCACTCTTCGTCAGATAGGCTAGGTCCACCCAAGGAAAGGACCCGCTGTAGCCATGAAGTTCACTCACCTTAATGAGGCCGGCTCCGCCTACATGGTGGACGTCACCGATAAGAAGCCCACCGTGCGTTCCGCCACCGCCCAAGGCGAGGTGGCCTGCTCGCCGGAGGTCCTCACCGCGCTGCAGGAAGGAACCGTGCCGAAGGGCGACGTGCTTGCGGTTGCTCGAGTGGCCGGTATTGCGGCCGCCAAGAAGGTCCCGGATCTCCTACCGCTTGCCCACACCATCGGCGTGCACGGGTGCGCGGTCGACATCGAGCTGCGCGAAGACCACGTCTTCATCGAAGCCAACGTTCACACCGCCGACCGCACCGGCGTGGAAATGGAGGCGCTGACCGCGGTGAACGTTGCGGCGCTAGCTCTCATCGACATGGTGAAAGGCGTGGACCGCTCCGCTTATATCCGGCGCTGCGGCATCACAGCGAAGTCCGGCGGCCGCTCGGGTGATTGGTCCCGCGACCTGCCGGGTGAGGAAGGATAGTGAACAATGTCAGGTGTCATTATTTTGGCGGGTGGGCGCGGCACACGCATGGGTGGTGTGGACAAGGCAAGTATCATCCTCGCCGGTGAGCGCCTCATCGACCGCCTCCTGCGCCAATTGCCTTATGATGCGCCGGTGGCGGTTGTCTCGCCCTACCACTTGGGCATGCCCCAAGTATGTGAAAAGCCCCTTTTCGGCGGGCCAGCCGCGGGAATCGCCGCGGGCCACGCCGCGCTGGCTGGTGCCGCAAAGTCCACGACCGCCATCTTGGCCGTCGATGCCCCAGATTCCCCACAGATGCTGCCTGCCCTCGAACAGGCATTAGAAAGCTCCGGTGCTGATGTCGCAGTGGCCACACTCGATGGGCTCCCGCAGCCGCTGTGCGCGCTGTGGCGCACCGAGGCCCTCACCCGCGCGCTGGAGGAGCTCAGAGATCCACGCAACAAGCCGGCCATGCACTTACTGAGGCTCGCGGGCACCATCGCCGAGGTCGAGGCAACGCCCGCAGTGCGCGATATCGACACCTTGGACGAGCTACGAGCGCGGCGCGAGCGACTTGCTACTCAACGATGAATTGGCCGTGCTGGCCCTTCTCCGCATTCGTCATCAGGTGATTAACAAAGGAATAAGTGCCCGGCTCGTTGAAGGTCATCTCCACGAATCCGCCCTGGGCCGGTAAAAGGTCCAGCGCCTGGGAGCCGGAGTCCTTCGCGCCCTTAATTAGGTAGGCGCCTTCCTTATACACGGTGTCGAATTGCTCGCCCACGACATGGAAGCTCAATGGCAGATCCGGGCCGAGGTTGACCAGCCAAATGCGCACGGTATCGCCCACCTTGGCGCGCAGCGGGGCTAAGCCCTCGTCATATTGGTTGGGATAGTAGTTGAAGGCGGTGAGGTCATAATCGCCGTCGCTGACTCGCTGCGCATCCGCACCCTCTGCTTCTTTGCCCGCGGAGGCCAGAAAAATCTCGTTTGCCGTCATGACGTACTCCGCATCGACGTCTGCGAGGGCATCCTCGCCGCGCGGATCGATGATCACCGCTCCTGCCATGCCGTTGGCAATGTGCAGACTCATCGGCATGGTCGAGCAGTGATACATCCAGATACCCGCCCTGTGAGCCACGAATTCATAGGTCAGCGATTCGCCCGGCTGGATGGTCTTCATGTTCTCATCCGGGTTGACCTCCCCAGCGTGAAAGTCCACCGAGTGCCCCATCGAGCCCTCATTCTTGATGGTGATGCGGAACGTATCCCCCACCTTGCCGCGCAGGGTTGGACCGGGCGCCTGCCCGTTGAAAAGCCACCGGGTTTGGCGCACTCCCGGGGCAACTTCCATCTCCTCCTCCGTCATCACCCACGTTTCCTCATGAAGGTCACCTTTGGCAGGGGCAAGGGAAGCATCAAAAGCCTCAAATCCTTCGCGAGCTGCCATGCGCTCGGCAGCCGAGGGCACCTTCGCCGGGGCACCAGCAGAGCCCGTGCTTTCCGACGCCCCCGCATGATCATGCCCACTCGAAGCGGAGTCATCGGCGTTGACCATGAACGTCATGCCCTGCATCTTGTGGCCGGCGATCGTGCAATATCCTTCGATGGACTCCTCGATGACCCCGGCATCCAGCTGCACGGTCTCGCCCGGTTCTACCCGTCCGGTCTCCTCGCGTCCGATCTTCAGGTCATGTACCTGGTCGCCGGTGTTGGTGAAGTTCACTACGAGGTGACTGCCCGCGGCCACGTCAATGGAGGACGGGACAAAGGCCATGCCGTCCACGGAGACGTCAACAGTCACGGCGTCGGCGGATGCCACCGTAGCTGGGTCTTGCCTGCCCGTGGCCGAGTTGAACACCGCCAGCCCAATGACGGCGAGAAGCGCCACGATGATAATGAGCCAGGATGCCCATTGCTTCTCAGAATGCTCCTGTTTAACGGGCGCGCTTGACATGAACTTCTCCTTGGGATGATGCGAGGGCCCACACTAGGGCCACAATATTGGCGATGAGGCCAAGCCCCATCATGATAAGCCCGGCCACGGACGCACTGACAATGCCGAGGAGGCTGAGCGCACCGCCGAGGTTGATAAGCGCCACGCGCAACAACCCCGGAAGGTGTCCACGCGCGGGACGGACTGCCCCGGCCAGGATGGGCAGCATGTGGTGAAGCACCCCGGTCACCAGCTGCAGCAGGCCGGCACCGACGAACGCTGGCATGAGTAGCAACGTGACTGCACGTGGGTAGGCCCCTGTGATGGTGGCCGCGGCGTCACCGGCGCAGAGAGCCACCATCCATACCAGGCCCGCCATCGCGGACACGCTTGCCGTGGTCTTCTCGCCGCCAAGCGCGCCGGCCAGCAGCGGCTGGATAATGAGCACGGCAGCAAGCACGGTGAGCAGCTGTGCCATGCCGGCGGCGCGGGTGAGCCCGGAGGCGTCGGCAAGCATGGCCACCGCCAGGCCCACGCAATGCACGGTCAAAGCCCGGCTGCACCGCGCCCGGGCAACCGCTGAAATGGGGGTTCGGGTCAACGTGGGCAGCAGTGTAATGACCGTGCCCAGGATGGTCAGCAAGGCAAACCCCCACACCATCCCGCGTGAGTGCGCTGCTACCAATAACGAGTAGTTTCCCACCCCGTGCGCAGCCAGAATCACCAGGACTACTGAGAAGATCATGAAGCAGGCCGCCGCCAGATAAAAAGGCACGGTGACGGCGAAGGAACCAGACAATGACCCCCGGAGCTTGCCCCACAGCGCCCACAGGTGCCACGCAACGGCAGCGATGACGAGAGCGGAGCCGATATCCGCAAGCACGCCCCAGTCGTAGCCCGCGCGATCAACAAGGAGGAGAACCAGCCCCATCTGAACCAGCCCGACCCGCGCGCCGACCCCGCGAAAACCGACAGCCGGGGTGCGAGTGAGTGCCTCCGTGAAGTGAGTACTGAACACGAGGATGGCTGTAGTCAGCGCGCCGAGGGTAAATGGGTGGATAAGGTCCCACCACACCACGGGCGCTCCCCAAAAATTCGCCACTGCGATTCCCACGCCCACTGCGAACCATACGGCGACCAGGCTAAAAGCAATGGTGTGCCAGCGCCGACGAGCAGCCATGGAGACATCACGCAGAGACATATCTGACATTCTTATTTGCACGGATATAATCGTAGTAAATTAGTTGCACGGGCAGCAACGCCCGCCGCCCTAGAACTCGAAAGGGAAAATCCCATGAACTTGCCGCTTATTGACGCCTCCCAAGGCCCCTCCATCCCCACCCTCAACGCCTCCGAAATTCCCCACGCGGTGCGCCACGGCGCCATCCACGGAGCGCTGGGCACCCTCAACGTGGGCGAATCCATGATTCTCATTGCTCCCCACGACCCGCTTCCGCTGCTCAACGAAGTGGACCAGCGCGAAGAATCCTTCGACCGTGAATACCTCAAGAAGGAACCAAAGGAAGTCCATATTAAATTCACGCGGACCGCGTAAAGATGCCGTAACGTAACTGACCATGCGCCGCTTGAAAATTGCTGTCTCTGTTCTCGCCGCCGCGCTGACAGTGGCCGGCTGCACCTCGAGCTCCGACGAGCCGTTGCAGGTCTTTGCAGCGTCCTCCACGCGCGTGCTCAACGACGACCTCTCCAGTGCTTCTGAAACTCCGCTGGCCTTCAACAATGGCGGCTCTTCCGCGCTCGTTCAGCAGATCAATGAAGGAGCGCCCGCAGATCTGCTCCTTACTGCCTCTCGCGAGACCATGGAGAATGCGACTGCGCAAGGCAGCGTGGACACTCCTGTAGCCCTCGCTAGCAACGTTATGGTCATGGTCGTGCCGAAAGGCAATCCCTTAGGACTGCGCTCCGCGGCGGACTTGGATTCCTCCGCGCGCTTGGTCCTCTGCGATCCGAGCGTGCCCTGCGGTGCGATTTCCACGCGCATCATGGAGGCCAACAACTGGGATCTGCAGGCCTCCTCCCTTGAAGGCCAGGTAGCTGACGTCCTAGGTAAGGTCGCCTCCGGCGAGGCGGACGCCGGGTGGGTCTATTCCACCGATGCTGCCGCTAGCGAGGATGTCGAGGCCATTCCGCTTGACCGCGCGGAAGACTTCCGTAACGAGATCATGGGCGCGGTCGTGTCTGATTCGCCCCGACACGATGAAACCCAGGATGTCCTCAACCTCCTCGATTCGGATTTTGACAGCACCTGGGAAAAATTCGGATTTACCCCGGTGGACTAAGTGTCACGAGTGATATTGCGCGAACAGCGCCCGCGGACAACGCGGCCGGTCATCGCCGCCGGCGTGCTCGCTGCGGTCTACATCCTTGCCCCGGTGCTCGCCCTCGGGGTACGAGTGCCCTGGCCGAAGCTCGCCGACACGCTGAGCGCTCCGGCGACCCATGACCTTCTCCGCGTCAGCCTTTCCGCGGCGGCGTTGTCTACCTTGTTGTCCACGTTGCTGGGCACCTGTCTGGCTCTGTGGCTCCAGCAGCTACGCCGCGTGTCTCACCTTGTGCGGCTGGTGGTCTACCTCCCTTTGGCCATGCCTCCCGTGGTTGGCGGCTTGGCCCTTACCGCGCTGCTCGGGCGCCGCGGTCTGCTTGGCCCAGCATTGGAGCAAGCAGGGCTGCACATATCTTTTGCCTTCCCCGGCGTCGTGGCCGCTCATCTATTTGTCACCCTCCCCTTCGTAGTTGTGGCGGTGGACTCCGCACTGCGGCAGCTCGATCCTGAGGTCGTGGCTAGCGCGCGGGGCATCGGCCTGAGCGCAGGGACCATCCTTTGGCGCATCATCCTCCCGACTATCCTTCCTGCCGTGTTCACGGGCGGAGCGCTCGCTTTCGCACGCTCACTGGGCGAATTCGGAACGACGATCACCTTCGCCGGTTCCCTGCCCGGTTCTACCCGAACCATGCCGAGCGGTATCTATCTTGAGCGTGAGGTCAGCGCGGACAATGCCTATGCTCTGTCGGCCGTGTTAATCGGGATAGCCATCCTCACCCTCACCGCAGCCGGAATGCCTCTGCTACTGCGGCGCCGCCGCGAGCAGGCTGTACGCGCTTTGAAACCGATGGACCCAGATGCACTCCGCGCGGCGACTGCCCCGCTGGCGCCACCCCACGAGCTTTCCGTAACGGTCGACAACACCACCACAACTTTCCGTGGCGGGCGCGTAACCGCGGTGGTTGGCCCCAACGGCGCCGGCAAGACCACGCTGATGCGCTTTATTAGCGGGCGCTTGCAAGGAGCCCAGACTAACGCCGAGCGCGTGGTCATGCTCTCCCAAGACCCCGGGCTACCACCCACTGCCACCGTGGCTCAAGCGTTGACCATGGTGACCAAGGACGCACGACGCACCCAGGAGCTTCTGAGCGCAGCCGGATTGCAGAAGCTCGGGCATGTCTCCGAGCTTTCCGGCGGGCAAGCCGCGCAGGTCGCCCTCCTGCGCGCGCTTGCCGCTCGTCCAGAGGTATTGATTGTGGACGAGCCCTTTGCCGCTATGGACGTCGAATCCGCCGCCCGGTGGCGCCACCTTCTGCGTATCTCAGCCGCTGATCGCACCACGGTCATTGTCACCCACAGCCGTGTGGACCTCGAAACTCTGGCAGACGATATCGCTGTAATGGAAGCTGGCGACATTGTCTCCCAGGGCCCTGCAGACCGACTACTGGAGCAACCTACCACCCGCTTCATGGCAGAACTAGCGGGCGTTAATGTACTGCGCGGTTCCTTCAGAGGAGACACGTTTGCTCCAGACCGCAACGGCGAACACTGGGCGGCCTTCCCTCAAACCGCGCTGTGCTTCGACCCCATTGGCGCGCAGGGCGCCACCAGTTTGAGTGCCACCATTGTGGCTGATTTGGGAAGCACTACCCTCGTTGATATTGACGGCCAACGGGTCACGGTGGGCCAGCCAGCGCGTAGAAACGCTCCCGGCCAGGTGGTGCCCGTGGCCCTCGACGCCAGCGCCCTCACGGTCTACACCCGTACTTAATCCAGTGTATTTACCCATGTCGTGAGGGAGATCTCGGTATATGTACTGACCGCAATAGTAGAAAAACAGCGGTCTGGATGTAGGATCCTCGTAGCGTTAATCAAGGAGCTACAGTCCATGTCCACATTTTCTACACAAAGTCCTCGCTCATCGACCGAGCTCTTTCCCGACACGATGAAGCTCTCCCCCAAGCAGCGCGAAGTCCTCTCGGTTTTGCAGAAGTTCCCGCAAGGAGCACGGGCCGCAGAAGTTGCTAAGAAAATGGGCATGCACGTTAACACCGCGCGCGGGCATCTGGATGAACTCGTCAACGCTGGCGCGGTGCGAGTAGTCACCGCCCCAGCGCAGGGGCGCGGGCGCCCCTCCCTGATCTTCCAAGTGCGGGTGCCGGACAACCGTTCGGTCGCGGAGGAGTACGTCACGCTGATCAGTGTGTTGATTAAAGCCCTGGCGGCTAAGGAGCAGCTCAATGATTATGCCTCAGAGCAGGCGCGGGAGCTTGGCCGCGAGTGGGCGAAGACCGCTGCCAGCAGCCATGGTGCTGAGGCGCTCGGTTCGCTTCATCGGATGATGCGCGAAATGGGCTTTGACCCAGTAACCTCAGCCGAGCAATTCGACCAGGAGGGCCGCACCGATGTGGAGCTGCACGCCTGCCCATTTGTCAGCGCCGGTGTGGAGCCCTCCCCCTTTGTCTGTGCCATCCACGATGGCTACTTGGAGCAGGCGGCCGCCGATTCCGGTGGGAGGTTAAGCCTGAAACTGATCCCAAAGTCCGGAAACGGCGTGTGCCGAATCAACGTGGAAAATGAAGCTAGCTAGCCTAACCGCGCTCGACGGAGACCGGCCCGGCGACCTCCAGCTCCAGTACGCGCAGGTTCTGCTCGCGGGCATCGTCGAGGATCGCTTCTTCGATGGGCTCGGTGTGCAGGACCATGACGGTGGGGCCCGCGCCCGACAGGTAGGCGGCGTAGCCGCGGTTGCGCAAGCGGTTCACCCACTCCGCGGTGACCGGCAGGACATCAGCGCGATAGGGCTGGTGCAGGCGGTCGCGGGTGCCCTCCCACAGCAGGTCCGGGTAAGCGGTCAGCGCCGCCACGTTCACCGCAGTGCGGGAGACGTTGAAGGCGGCATCGGCGTGCGTCACGTGGGAAGGCAGCACGCGGCGCACCGCCTGGGTTGATGCATGGAAGTCCGGGACCAAGGCCGTGGCCTTGATAGTCGGGTGCACGTCCAAAGTGGCGGCGCGGTACTCCGGAAGCGAGCGGCCGTCGACAGGCACGGTGGTCCACGAGACCACGGCGTTTCCTAACACGGAGGCCGCGGCGTTATCCGGGTGGCCTTCGAAGGCTGAAGACAGCTGAACGACCTGCTCCTCGGAGAGCGGGAAGCCAGCCAGGCCATTGCCCGCGGCCACACCGGCTACCGCGGCCGAGGCCGAGGAACCCAAACCGCGGGACTGCGGAATGTTATTCGTGCACACCACGCGCAGGCCGGAGACTTCGACGTCAGCAGCCTTGAGCGCGGAACGGATGGCCTTGACCACCAAGTGGGAGCCGTCGCGAGGCAGCTCATCGGCGCCCTCGCCGAAGATCTCTACCTCCAAGCCGGAGCGGGTGACCTCTACCTCCACGGTGTCGTAGAGGCTCAGCGCGATGCCGAGGGTGTCATAGCCCGGGCCCAGGTTGGCCGAGGAGGCCGGAACCTGGACGGTGACCTTGGTGCCTACTTCGATATCGATACTCATTGTTGTACTTAAGCCCCTTAGACGCCCAGGCGGATGACGGAGTGGACGGCCTTGACCTCATCGAGCTCGCCGAGGGCCGCGACGATATCCTCGAGCACCGCTTCCTTCGCAGCGTGGGTGACCACGATGAGGCGAGCAGTGGCATCGCCGTCTTCCTGGCGCACCGTGCGCAGGGAGACCCCGTGGCGGGCAAAGACACCGGAGATGGCGGAAAGCACGCCGGTGCGGTCTTCAACTTCCATGTCGACGTGATAACGAGTTTCCACTTCTCCGAACTCCGCAATAGGTAGGTTGGCGTAGGTGTTCTCCCCTGGCGCACGGCCGCCGTGGACAATGTTGCGTGCCGCACCGATGACATCACCCAACACAGCAGATGCCGTCGGGTTACCGCCGGCGCCGTTGCCGTAGAACATCAGAGAGCCAGCGGCCTCTGCCTCAACGAAGATGGCGTTGTAGGACTGGCTGACCGAAGCCAGCGGGTGCTCCTTCGGAACCAAGGTCGGGTGCACGCGGGCGTTGACGGATTCAGCACCGGTCTCCTCATCGACGAGGCGCTCACAGATGGCCAGCAGCTTGATGGAGTAGCCAGCCTGGTTGGCAGCCGTGATGTCATCGGCGGTGATCTTGGAAATACCCTCGCAGTAGACATCGTCGAAGGTCAGGCGGGTATAGAAGCCCAAGGACGCCAGGATGGCAGCCTTGGAGGCAGCGTCGTGGCCCTCCACGTCAGCGGTGGGATCGGCCTCGGCATAGCCCAGGCGGGTAGCCTCAGCCAGCGCATCCTCATAGGAGGCACCGGTGGACTCCATCGCGTCCAGGATGAAGTTGGTGGTGCCGTTGACGATTCCGGAGATGCGCTGGATCTTGTCACCGGCCAGGGAGCGGCGCAGCATGCCCACCACCGGGATGGCAGCGGCCACGGCGGCCTCGAAGTACAGGTCAACGTCGGCGCGGTCGGCGGCCTCAGCGAGCTCATCCGCGTGTGCGGCAACAAGTGCCTTGTTGGCGGTGACCACGGACTTGCCGGCATTGAGGGCTGCGAGAACGAGCTCGCGTGGGAAATCAATGCCGCCGATGACCTCGACGACGAGGTCGATATCATCGCGCAGGACAAGCGCCTTGGCGTCGTCGGTCAGCAGCTCCTCTGGCACGCCTGGGCGCAGCTTGTTCTTGTTGTGCACGGCGACGCCGCGGATCTCCACGGGGCCGCCGATGCGGTGCGCAAAAGCGTCAGCGTTCTCCTGCACGAGGCGGAAAACCTCGGCGCCCACGGTGCCAAATCCAAGCAGCGCGATTCCTACGGGTTCGCCTTCGGGCTTCTTGCTACGGTTCGTCGTCGTCATGGTGTCCCCTTGTTGAAATTGCGAAAAATTCTTACGTGCTAGCCCATCACTATACAGAACGAGCTGTCTATTTCTATACAAAATGGCCGGCACAACGTGCGACCGGCCATGTCTTTGTGAATAAAATGCGGTGAGCTGTGGCAACGCCGCGCTAGTCGACGTCCAACGCCAGCAAGTCCTCCACCGTTTCCCGGCGCAGCATGAGCGAGGCTTTGCCGTCACGCACGGAAACTACCGCCGGGCGCAAAGCGCCGTTATAGCGCGAGGCCATCATGTACTGGTAGGCGCCGGTGGTGGCGAAAGCGAGGAGATCACCGGTAGTGATATCCGAGGGGAAACGGCGCTCGTTGACCAGAATGTCACCGGACTCGCAGTGGAAGCCCACGATGCGCGAATCTACGGGCTCGCCCTGGGTGCGGCGGTTGACCACGCGCACGTCGTACTCCGAGCCATAGAGCGCCGGCCGGATGTTATCGGACATGCCACCGTCCACGGAGAGGTAGCGGCGCATCGGCAGATCCGCCTTGCCGGTCTCCACATCCTTGACCGTGCCCACGCGGTAGACGGTGACCGCGGAGGCCCCCACCAGCGAGCGGCCGGGCTCCACCAACACGAAAGGCGGCTTGATGCCGAGCTCAGTAGCGGTGCGCTCCACGGCGTCGAGCAGGTCCTTGGCCAGCGTGGCGACGTCGAGGGCTTCCTCGTATTCCATGTAGGGAATGCCGAAGCCGCCGCCCAAGTCCAACTCCTCGAGGGCAACGCCGAGCTCGGAGTGAATGCGCTTGTACAGGCTCAGCACGCGCTCGGCTGCCAGCTTGAAACCATCGGCATTAAACACCGAGGAGCCCACGTGGCAGTGCAATCCCACGAGCTTAAGGTTCGCGGATTCCAGCACCGTGCGAGCCACCTCGAAGGCAGCGCCGGTGGACAGGGAGATGCCGAACTTTTGGTCCTCGTGAGCCGTGGCGATGAATTCGTGCGTATGGGCATCCACGCCAGGCTTCACGCGAATCATCACCGGCTGCACGCGGCCGGCGGCCGCAGCAATGCTGTTGAGGCGCGAGAGCTCCTCCGCGTTATCCAGCACCACATGGCCAATCCGCTCGTTAACGCACAGCTCGAGGTACTCGTCTTCCTTGTTATTGCCATGCGCGGTCATGCGCTCCGGTGGGAAGTCCGCAGCGAGCGCCAGCTTGGCCTCGTTGAGGGAGGCCACGTCAAGGCACAGGCCCTCCTCATCTACCCAGCGCACGATGCGCTTGGTGATGAAAGCCTTGGAGGCATAGTGCACGTGGTCAGGACCGCCGAAGGCCTGGGCCATGTCCCGGCAGCGCGAGCGGAAATCCTGCTCATCAAAGACATAGAGCGGGGTGCCGTATTCTTCGGCAAGGTCGGTCAGGGAAACGCCGCCGATAGAGACCACACCATCGGAATCACGAGCAGCGTTGCGCGGCCACACGTGGGCCGGAAGAGAATTGAAATCAGTCATCGATACCTTGTCTTACATCTTCTCCGGTGCGCTGACCCCGACCATGGTCAAGGCATTGGCCATGACCTGGCGGGTGGCGCTGGCCAGGGCGAGGCGTGCGGAGTGAATCGACTCGGTCTCTTCACCAGCCTTCGGCAACACCTGGCACTGGTCATAGAAGCGGTGGAACACGGCGGCAAGCTCCTCGGCATAGCGCGCGATGCGGTGCGGTTCGCGCAGCGTGGCGGCGGTGGCCACAACCTCCGGGAACTCGCCCAGGGTGCGAATGAGGTCGCCTTCCTTATCGTGGGTGAGGAGGTCGAGGGGGGCGTCGGCAAGCGCGGCAGTATCGAAGCCCAGCTCTTCTGCCTTGCGCAGGATGGAGCAGATGCGGGCGTGGCCGTATTGCACGTAGTAGACCGGGTTATCCGCCGACTGGGAAGCCCACAGGCCCAGGTCAATGTCCAGGCTGGAATCCACGGAGGAGCGCACCAGGGAGTAGCGCGCGCCGTCGACGCCGATGGCCTCGACGAGGTCATCAAGAGTGATGACGGTGCCGGCACGCTTGGACATCTTGACCGCCTGGCCATCGCGGACCAGGTTGACCATCTGGCCGATGAGGACCTCGACGGCCTCCGGGTCATAGCCCAAAGCCTGGGCGGAAGCGCGCAAGCGAGCGATGTAGCCGTGATGGTCTGCGCCCAGCATGTAGATGGCCAGGTCGTGGCCGCGGTCAAACTTATCAGCCACGTAGGCGATATCGCCGGCGATGTAGGCGGCGTTGCCGTCGGACTTGATGACCACGCGGTCCTTGTCATCGCCGTACTCGGTGGACTTCAGCCACCATGCGCCCTCAGCTTCGTAGAGCTTGCCGTTGTCCTTGAGCTTTTGGATGGACTTCTCCACGGCACCGGACTCGAAGAGGGAGTTCTCGTGGAAGTAGACATCGTAGTCCACGCCGAACTCGTGGAGGGACTCCTTAATCTGGGCGAACATCATCTCCACGCCCGCGGAGCGGAAGGCTTCCTGGACCTCGGCATCACTGCCGTCGAGGGCGCCCGGGTTCTGCTCCAGCACACCCTGAGCGATCTCCTTGATGTAATCGCCGCCGTAACCGTCCTCCGGGGTCGGCTCGCCCTTGGCGGCAGCCACGAGGGAGCGAGCGAAGCGGTCGATCTGTCCGCCGTGATCGTTGAAGTAGTACTCGCGGGTCACCTCCGCGCCGGAGGCTTCGAGCACGCGGCCCAGCGAATCGCCCACGGCAGCCCAGCGGGTTCCGCCCAGGTGGATCGGGCCAGTCGGGTTCGCGGAGACGAACTCCAGGTTAATCTTCTTGCCCTGGTAGGTGGTGTTGCTGCCGAAGTCTGCGCCGGCATTGAGCACCTGGGCCACGATGGCGCCCTGCGCTGCGGCAGCGAGGCGAATGTTAAGGAATCCCGGGCCTGCGATGGAGGCCTCATCAATGGCGTCGTTGCCGGCGAGGGCATCCGCCAACCACTGCGCCAGCTCGCGGGGCTGGGCACCAGCCTTCTTGGCTACCTGGAGTGCCAGGTTGGTGGCGTAATCGCCGTGCTCCGGGTTGCGCGGGCGCTCCACGGTGACGGTCTCCGGCAGGACGGAGGCGTCCAGTTCATGCTCGGTGAGCACGGCAGCGGCAGTGTTCTTGATCAGGACGGAAAGATCTTCAGGATTCATAGGGCCAAAGTCTATCGTCTCCGCCGCTGGGAGGCGCTATCAGGTCGCAGAGGTTAGCAAGGTCACCCACCCCCATCAGGTGAACAATGCGGCACAGCGAAGCACCAAGTTCTACCCTAAAAGGCGTTATCTGAATCGATCCAACCTTTCGCCCTCTCGCTCGGCCGAAACATGCGGTGCCGCATCTTGGGGACCTCCACGGGGACGCCGACGGGAGCCAACTGGAATTGAGCTTTATGTCAACCTTCAATATCACCACCGACGCCATTGCTGGCAACGTCGGGCTCACCGCGCTGGTGTCGACGCTGCCGCTCATCGCGTTCTTTATCATGCTCCTAGGGCTCAAGGCCCGCGCTCACACCTCGGGTGCGGTCGCGCTCGTAGTGGCGGTTCTCATCGCCATTTTTGGCATGGGCATGCCAACCGGCATGGCTTTGTCCTCCGCGGTGCGCGGTGGACTCTTCGGCCTCTTCCCCATCGTCTGGGTGATCATCACCGCCATCTGGTTCTACGAGGTCACCGTGGCCTCTGGCCGCTTCAATGACCTGCGCAAGACCTTTGATCTCTTGGGCGATGGCGATATTCGCATCCAGGCCATCCTCATCGCTTTCTGCTTCGGTGGCCTCTTGGAGGCGCTCGCCGGCTTCGGCGCTCCGGTAGCAATTACGGCCACCATGATCCTGGCCTTGGGTGTTAAGCCGCTCAAGGCGGCCACCACGGTGCTCATTGCCAACACCGCGCCCGTGGCCTTCGGCGCGGTGGGCATCCCAGTCACCACCGCGGGCTCGGTCGGCGGGCGCACCGCCGAGCAGACCGCTGACATCGCCGCGTTGATTTCCCTCCAGGTCCTGCTCATTGCCGCCGTCGTGCCTTTCTTCATCCTCTTTATCCTTGACGGCATGCGCGGTGTTAAGGAGGCCGGCCCCGCCGCGGCCGTCATCGGCATCTCCTTCGCCATTGCCCAGTGGGCCGCGGCTACCTTCTTCGCCTACCAGCTCACCAACGTCGTGGCCTGCATCGTCTCCCTCGGCGCGGGCTTCATCTTCCTGCGTGTGTGGAAGCCCAAGGGTGTCGACAGCCTGCGCGAGCGCATGGAGCTGCCCGCCCAGGAGGAGGTCACGGATCTCAACGGCAGCCGCATTTGGATGGCCCTGCTGCCCTATGCCGTGGTCACCGCTGTCTTCGCCATCGCCACCGCATGGCCGGCCATCTTCGGCTTCCTCCAGGTCAACGTTGCCTGGCCGCTTCTCGACGGCACCGTCTTCGACGCCGAAGGCCACGCCATGGACACCGCCTTCACGTTCAACGTGCTGGGCAACCCGGGAACCCTACTGCTGATTTCCGGCATCATCGTGGCCCTTATCTACATGACCTTCAACGAGAACGGCCGCTACAAGCTGGACGCCTCCGCGCCGCTGACCAAGTTCGGCGAGGTTGTCTCCCGCATGAAGTTCTCCGCGCTGACCATCATCCTGGTCCTCGCACTGGCCTACACCATGAACTACTCCGGCCAAACCATCTCCATCGGCCAGTTCGTGGCTTCTGTCGGCGGCATCTTCGCGCTCTTCTCCCCCGTCCTGGGCTGGATCGGCACCGCCGTCACCGGCTCGGATACCTCCGCCAACGCACTCTTTGCCAACCTGCAGGTCACCGCCGCCGAGCGCATCGGCGTCAATCCGGACCTCATGCTGGCCGCCAATACCTCCGGTGGCGTTGTGGGCAAGATGATCTCCCCGCAGTCACTGGCCATCGCCGCCACCGCCGTGCAGATGGAGGGCGAGGAATCCCGCATCTTCAAGGCGGTCGTGGGCTACTCCGTCGCCTTCCTCGCCGTCGTGTGCGTCATCGTCTTCCTCATGACCAACGTGCTGGGCTTCTTGGTCCCCTAAAAAGGTTTAGCCACACAGTTCTACACCACTAACTACCCCCAGATTCGGGCGTCTTCATCGCCCAGTCTGGGGGTTGCCTCATATCGGCCGCGACCGCTGCGACCATCACCGCACGTTAGGAATTTCACAACATTAGTGTTGCGATAAAAAGCCAGGTAGGAGGGGTAATCCCGTGTCGATAATGTGAGTTTTGGGCGGTAGGCTCAAAGGTACACACTCGAAAAATGCCCAGTGCGGCTGTCCTGGTAGCGCGCATCCGAGCACAACTCCGCTGTGCACAGCACGGGACAAGCCACATGGAGGCAGATTAAGGAGCGCTCACAAATGCGAATAGCATTGTTTTCCACCTGCATCGGTGACTCACTTTTCCCCGATGCCCACAAGGCCACGGCCCTGATCCTCTCCCGCCTGGGCTACGACGTCGTCTTCCCCGAGGAACAGACTTGTTGCGGCCAGATGCACATCAACACCGGCTACCAGGAGCAGACCTTGGGCATGATCCGCACCTATGCGGACGCCTTCGCGGATCCCTCCATTGATTACGTGGTTTCTGCCTCCGGCTCCTGCGTGGGCGCCGTGCGCGAGCAGCACGAGATGATCGCGGACCGCTTCGGCACCTCCGCTGATGTGGACGGCGCCAAGAAGGCAGCCGGCAAGACCCTGGACTTGCCGGAGTTTCTTGTCGACGTCGCCGGTGTCACCAACGTCGGCGCCTTCTTCCCTCACCGCGTGACCTACCACCCCTCCTGCCACGGCCTACGTTTCCTCAAACTGGGTGACCGCCCCTACCAGCTTCTTAAGGAGGTCGAAGGAATCGACCTCGCCCCGCTGCCTAATGCTGAAGAGTGCTGTGGCTTCGGCGGCACCTTCGCGCTCAAGAACGCCGAGGTTTCTGCCGCGATGGTGGGTGACAAAACCCGCCACATCCGCGAAACCGAGGCCGAATACGTCACCGGCGGTGACTCCTCCTGCCTGATGAACATCGGTGGTGCCCTGGCCCGCCAGCGCTCCGGTGTTCGCGCTATCCACTTGGCGGAAATCCTCGCCTCCACCAAGGAACACCCGTGGACTCCTACCTCTGCGGCCTACTCCAAGGAGAAGATGCTCTAATGACTTCCTTCCTCGACACCACTCCTCCGCGCGCTCCTGAAGGCTACGGCAACCTGCGCGGCTCGAAGGCCTTCGTGCCGCTGGCTCACGTGGGCCTCAACAACGCCACCCAGCGCCGCAACCTGCACCACGCCACCACCACGATTCGTGACAAGCGCCAGCACGCCGTGGATGAAACACCGGACTGGGAGCAGCTTCGCGACGCCGGCTCGGCACTCAAGGATGACGTCGCCGTGCGCATGGGCGAACTGCTGCTCCAATTCGAAGAGCAGGTGACCAAGCGCGGAGGCATCGTCCACTGGGCACGCGACGCCAAGGAAGCCAACGAGATCATCGAGGGTCTTATCCGCGAGACCGGTGAGACCGAGGTGGTCAAGATCAAGTCCATGGCCACCCAGGAAATCGCGCTCAACGAGCACCTGGAAGAGGCCGGCATCCACGCCCAGGAAACTGACCTGGCGGAGCTCATCGTCCAGCTGGGTGAGGACAAGCCTTCCCACATTCTGGTCCCGGCTATCCACCGCAACCGCGCGGAGATTCGCGACATCTTTGTCAACAAGATGCCGAATACCGATGACTCCCTCAAGGCCGAGCCGGCGGAACTGGCTGAGGCATCCCGCCAGTTCCTGCGCGAGCAGTTCATGAAGGCCAAGGTCGCCATCTCCGGCGCTAACTTCGGTGTGGCAGAAACCGGCACCATCAACATCGTGGAGTCCGAGGGCAATGGCCGCATGTGCCTGACCCTGCCGGAGACCCTCATTACCGTGATGGGTATTGAGAAGCTTGTCCCGACCTTCCAGGACCTCGAGGTCTTCCTGCAGCTGCTGCCGCGCTCCTCCACTGCAGAGCGCATGAACCCGTACACCTCCATGTGGTCTGGTGTGACCGAAGGTGACGGCCCGCAGAACTTCCACATCGTGCTGCTGGATAACGGCCGCACCGCTGCTCTGTCCTCCCCCAAGGGCCACGAGGCACTCAAGTGCATCCGCTGTTCTGCCTGCCTGAACGTCTGCCCGGTCTACGAGCGCGCCGGCGGCCACGCTTATGGCTCCGTTTACCCGGGCCCGATTGGTATCTCCCTGACGCCGCAGCTGACTGGCATGAAGGACCACAACGATCCGTCGGCAAGCTTGCCCTATGCCTGCTCCCTGTGCGGCCGTTGCGACGAGGTATGCCCGGTGCGCATCCCGCTCTCCCAGGTCATTCTGGAAAACCGCTACCAGAAGGTCACCCACGCCACCCCGCCGGTCGAAGAGAAACTCTTCCAGGTAGTTGAGCTGGTGTGGAAGAACCCGAAGATCTGGAACCAGATCACCCACATGGTGGCGCTCGGCCGTGTCCTCGGCGGTTTCAACGGAGTCATCGACAAGCTGCCGCTGTTCATGTCTGGGTGGTCCGACGTACGCGACACCGCCGTTCCGCCGAAGAAGTCCTTCCGCCAATGGTTCGACACTGACGAAGCTCAAGAACTCCTCGCCCAAGCCAAGAAGGAGGGCATCAAGTGACCACCGCCAAAGAGGAAATCCTCAACCGCATTTCCGCCGCCCAGAAGCAGGCCGGCCTGCCGGACCACGTAGACATTCCGCGCGAGTACCAGAAGGAAGGCACGCTCAACGAGGATGAGCTGCGTGAGATGCTGGTGGACCGCCTCGAAGACTACAAGGCTGATGTGCACGTCACCGATGAGTCTGGGTTGAACTCCACCCTCGTGGACATCCTTAAAGAGCGCGGTTGCTCGAACGTCGTCTACGCACCCGGCATGGACGCTGGGCTTCTCGACGGCTCCGAAGGCACCACCACCCCAGACGACAACGCCAAGGACCCGCGCGAGCTCGACGCTGTCGATGCCGTGGTGACCGAATCCCACGTCACCTCCGCGCAGACCGGCACCATTGTGCTTGAGTCCAATGAGACCTGTGGCCGTCGCGCGCTGACCCTGGTGCCGGACCGTCACGTGTGTATCGTGCGCAAGGACCAGATCGTCTACGGTGTCCCGGAGATGGTTTCCCGTATGAACCCGGAGCGCCCGGCAACGTGGATCTCTGGCCCTTCCGCTACCTCGGATATCGAGCTCTCCCGCGTGGAGGGTGTCCACGGCCCGCGCGATCTTATTGTGGTGATTGTTAAGTAGTGTGACGTTCGGGGGCACCCGCCCCTTCCGAACACTCGGCTCACATCACCCCCGGCGCATAGGATAAGGCACGTACTTATTAACGATTTGAGGAGCCTTATTCTATGCGTCTTTCTCGCGTTTTAGGCTCGGTGCTGGGGCCCGTAGCTGTTGCTGCCGGCCTGGTTGCCGCGCCCGCTGTTGCTCACGCCGATCAACCCACCATCAACTGGGGCCCGTGCCCGGAAGGGGTCACCGAAGAGCGCGCTGAATGCGGGCACGTGACCGTTCCGACCTATCACGATGCCCCGGAGAAAGGCACCATCGACGTCGGCCTCATCCGCCTCAAGGCCACCGGAAACCGACAGGGCACCCTGTTTACCAACCCGGGTGGCCCGGGCGGTGACGCGTATAGCTGGGTGAGCTTCGCCGCGTGGCCGGAGGAAGTCAAACAGAGCTACGACATCATCGGTGTGCAGCCGCGTGGCCTGCGCGAGTCGGGAGAGGTGAACTGCACGGCCAGTGAGCTGGGCGCCAATCCCCTTGCGGAGATGACGCAGATCGGCGCGATTACCCGCAATGACTGCGAGAAGAACACCCCTGGCTACACCGACTCCCTGACGACGGAAAACACCGCCAAGGACTGGGAGGTTGTCCGCCAGGCACTCGGCGAGGAGAAAATCAACATCGCCGGTCTCTCCTACGGCACCTTCCTGGGCTCCACCTACGCCACGCTCTACCCACAGCACACCGACAAGGTCGTGCTCGACTCTGGCATGAACCCGAACATGGCATGGAACCAGATCTTCGCTTCCCAGCAGGCAGGCTACGAGAATGCGCTACATGACTTCTTTGCGTACGTGGCCAAGAATGACGCCACCTACCACGCCGGAAAGACCCCGCTGAAGGCCTACGAGCGCTGGTCCCAGATTGTTGCCGCCGAGGCAGGCGTGCGCCCGACTGTGCTTCCACCAAACGCCCAGATTGGTGACCTCCCGCCGGGGCTGGAGTTCGCCGGCCAGCCAGGTGCCAATATCATGACTGCTACCGGTGAGCTGCGCGTGCAGGCGGAGCACCTCGCCGGCAAGGTACGCAACCCGCAAGCTGTCCAAGCCTCCTCGCCGACGCTGTCCGCAACCCGTGAGCTGCTCCCCCGCCCGGAGGCCTGGGACACGCTGGCCAAGCACATCGGCGGCATCGAGCCAATTAACTTTGAGGAGCAGGCAGCACAGCAGCCTCAGCAGGATCCGCAGCAGGCTCAGCAGGACGTTCTCAATGCCGTGAGCATGCAGAACATCATCATGTGCAATGAGAACACCGCGCCGACGGATCCCACCCTCATTCCGGCGTTCCTCTGGTCGAACTTCGTCACGATTGACCCCTTCACTCTGTTCAACTCGATGTACGCCTCCGGCGCGGGTTGCGGTGGCCGCGCACCGGTCAACACCCCGATTGCCGTCTCCGGCCAGAACCTGCAGACCAAGCCGCTGCAGCTGCAGGCCACCGGTGACCCGCAGACCCCGTACGCTTTCTACCGCGGTCTCTCGGATCCGATGCAGTCCCGCGTGGTGACCGTCCACGGCCCGGGTCACGGCCACTTCGCGATGGGCAACAAGGCCGTCGACCAGATCGTGGTTGATTACCTGCGCACCGGTGAGGTCCACACCGCGGATGCGCCGGGCTTCTTTGACCAGCCCCAGGCACAGGAGCAGCCCGCTTAGTCGCACAGGCTGCGGGAGACGAGCGAGCGGCGATCCTAACCGCTCGCTCCTCCCACCACACCCCCATCGGCGTGAGGCCAATTACTGCGCTTCAGTCTTTATAGGCTAGAATCGCATCGTTGGCATTTCGCCAGCAATGCCCTTGTAGCTCAGCGGATTAGAGCATCGGTTTCCGGTACCGAAGGTCGCAGGTTCGATCCCTGTCAGGGGCACTTTTTCATGCCTAAATCTCTCCACTCAGGCTGCGCCCCGGCCCGTATTTTCAATAATGCCACGAGTGCGGGAAAGCCTTTCGCACTCTGCCATTCTGCATTCCCCCAGACCTGAAACCCACAACCTGCAGGTGGGCGTCGCCCAGCGCTCAGCGGCACCAAGCCACTCACTTGGAGGTTTCGGGATCGAGGTCTGGGGATATGGAACTAGCGCAAGCGCGCCTCAATATCCGCGACCACTTCCTCAGGATTCTTCGCAGAGGCGATAAGAGAGCTACTGCCCTGCTCGATGCGCACGGTCGGCCCAGAGACGATGTAGGCCGGAGCGCCGTCGACAACACGCGGGCCCGCGCCTTCCTTGAGCCCAGTCTCAGGCCCGACGCGGGCACCAGTGATATCGCTGAGTGCAATTCTCTTCGTGAAGATACCCAGGATGGAAACCACAACGTCATCGTCATTCACGACGATCTTCACCCGCATCATGATGCAGGCCACGGTTGTAGCGATGACCAAGGCGCCAAAAAGGATGGCTGCCCACGTGGAATCGATCATTGCGGGTACCACTGCGGCCACGACGGCAAGGCCAACGACGATTCCGGACCACAAGAGCGGTCCGTTGAGATAGCGAACGTAGATGCGAGAGTCCATGGAGTTCAGGCTATCGGATGGCTTCGCCCTTCGCGCTCACCGAAGCCGCGGGCGGCGGCTGTTTAAGGCTCGCGGTGAGCGCGAAGGGCGAAGAAGTGATGGCTCGGAAACTAACTCTCAGGCTCGACACTGCCCTAGTTGCCAAAGATCAAGCGAGATCTTGAGGCGGGAGCGATAGTTTTGTCAACGAGGGCAGCTGCGCGGCGGCCTGGGCATGGTTCTACGCATGCATGAAGCCCTTCCCGAACCGCAATGGCTTTCGGCGCAAAGGAACAGGTTGAGTGTTGCGGCAGGTGAGAAGGACGAAGCCCCAGCAGGAAATTCTGCTGGGGCTCAAGTCAAGCTATTCTCCCCGCTGGACGGTAGCGAGGGGGCGAACCAGGCTACTGGGTGATGTGCTGGTTGACGATCGGCTGGGGGATGTCCAGGGTGCCGTGCTCGACGTAGTACATGCCGAGCATCAAAGCGCCCAGCATCACCACGGAAAGAAGCATGGAGGGAATCCACTCAACGAAGACGGAAACCCAGCCATCAGCCTTGTCACGGGCAGCTGCTTCGCGCTGCTCCTGAGCCAAATCGCGCTCGACGATCATGTTTAGTCCTTTCACTTAGCTCCCTGTGCCTGAGAAGTTTTCGCGGAAACCGTCTCGTGGTGGCATGTGGGATGCTCGCCCATTAACACAGAGTATCTTAGCAGTTTATGCAGAGCTGACCGTAGTTAAACGCAGATATTTCGGCCGCTATCCGCCTTTAGTATGACACCGACTGTGGGCTAGACCCCAGGGTCCTCATTGTTGTTGAGCGCTTCGACGAAGTCCTCACGATCCTGCAACATGCGCTCGATGTCATCCTCCGTGCCGATAATCCACAACTGGGAGGCATCATCGAAGGTCAGAGCCCCGTCTGGGTGCTGTTCGAGGGCGTGCTCGAGTGCGGCGGTTTGCTCCTCGCTGAGCTCTTCCAAGTCCTCGGCGGGGCCTACCTGAGCGCTTAGTTCCTTCAGCGGCGTGATGCCGTACGTGGTGTATTGGCGCTGCGGATGCTCGAACAGTTCTTGTCCCATCATGATGTGGACAGGTCACCTCCTGGTGCGTAAACGGACGGGGCCCACTGTACCCCGATGGGCACAGCTAGTGGTCACGAGTGCCCAGGCGCTCGTCCGGCACGAAGCCGTCATAGCCCGGAAGGTTTTTCTCCGAGAGCACGCCTTCACAGAAGCGCAGAAGCGCCGGAACATCGGCGGGATCCAGATGGTCAAAGACCATGCGGCGCACGGACTCAACATGCTCCGGTACCGCCGCCTCAAGGCGCTCTCGGCCGGCCCGCGTCATGACGACCTCCACGCCGCGGGCATCGCCTGCGCACTTTTCTTTACGTACGAGCCCACGCTTTTCCATGCGGGTGATCTGGTGGGAAGCGCGCGAGCGGTCCCACTCCAATTCTGTGCACAGCTCGCGCAGGCGCAGGGTGTGCTCGGGTGCCTCCGAAAGCGAAACAAGCACCGAATACTCGGCCGCCGAGATATCACTGCAGGCCAAGAGAGTTTCCTCCATGCCGCGATTAATCTTGCGAATGCTGGCCAGGAGTTGGCGCCACAACTCCTGCTCGCTGCCGGTGAGCCATCGAATATCCGCTGTCATGGCACTTACCCTACACTCCGGCTCTTAAGCATTCCTAAGCCTCTCCATGTCAAGGTCTATGCGCCCCGGTACCCAGGAATAGCGCTGCGGCATACAGGTGAGCACGATGACCTGTGTTGTCTTCCCTGCCTTAGTAAACAGCGCAGCCATGAGCTGGAGGCGCTGCGAGTCGGTGGAGCCCAGCGCGTCATCGATCACGACGGGCACCGGTTCACTGGACACCAGCTGGGCGATGGCAAAGCGCGTCAGGATGCTCAACTGCTCCTTCGCGCCCCCGGAGAGCGCGTCGAAGGCCACGGTTTCGCCGTTGCGGCTGCGCGCCTGCACCTTGAGCTCTTCGGAAAGCTCGAAGTCCACGTCACCGCCGAACACGGTGCGGGCTAGTCCGTTGAGCGCAGTGACGAAAGGCGCGGCATACCGCTGACGGGCGGCGTCGCGATGGCGCAGAATGAGCGAACGCAGGTAGCGCGCGGCCTCCGCGCGGCGCTCGATGGCAGCGTGGCGCTCACGAGCAACGTCGAGTTCGGCAGCGGATTTCTCCTCATTTTCGGCTGCGCCCGAGTGCATATCGATAAGCCCGCGGAACTCACGCATATCCCCCACCGCCGCATTGACCGCTGCCTTCAGGGAATCAACGTGCGTATGCGCTCCCCGCGCCAACTGCTCCGCGGTGTCGACATCGACGGCGGACATCTCCTCCAGCGCTTTCTTCTCAGCAGCGTGCGCGGTTCGTGCTGCTTCGATAGCGGCGGTCACGCCGTCATCCGATAACTGGGCACGCGCCGACTCCACTGCCGCGGCTTTAGCATCGCGCTGCGCGGTGGCCTCCTCCGCACGGACCATGGCCACCTCCAGTGCCGCGCCCGCCTTGTTTTCGCGGTAAGGACCTAAGGCGCGATCAAGCTCATCCAGCTTCCTGCGCAACTCCTCTTCCTCACGCTCCACCACAGTCAGCTCCCGCGGCTTCGCGTCGTCCTCAGTAGTCCCGCCGGCCTCCTCGGCGTCCTCAGCATCGGCCGCGCCCGCCTCAAAGCGCGCACGCAGCTCACCGAGGTCCTCCCCGCCCAGCGCAGCATGAAGCTCGCGGGCAGCAGTATCCGTGGCGGAGGCCAGCTCCGCGTGCTTTTCGTGGGTGGCGCGGGCGGACTCAAGGTCTTCGCACCCGGCATCCTCCAGCAGGCGTGCGAGCTCAGCGCGGGCCTTCTCCACGCCTTCCTCACCGCTATCACCTGCGCCGGCTGCATAGCGGGCGGTGATATCACCGACCTTCAGCGTGGTGCCCTCGCGCAGTTCGACTGCCAGTTCTTGACCGTTCTCCAGCGCACGTTCCTCGCCATCGACGACAAAGGAGCCCTTGCCGGAAAAGTAGAGCTTGGACGCCGCGGCCGCCCGCAGGCGCTCCTGGACGGTGACCTCGCGAGCCGCGTCCTCCAAGGCCTGAAGGTTCGGTACGTCGGGAGTCGCCGCCAGCTCACGGCGGCGGGCCGCCAGAGTCTCTTCCAGTTTGTTCAGTGTTTCGAGTCGGGTGCCCAGGGCCTCACGTTCAGCGCGCTGCTGCTCGCGGCGGGCGCGCTGGCGCTCCTCACGCACGGCCTCGTAGCGCTTGTGGAACTCGGCGCGCTCTTTTTCTAGTTTCGTGCGGGCGGCGGCCTCTTCCTCAGCACGTTCGCGGGCTTCCACAACCGCGGCGGCGGCACGCTCTGCTAACTCTACGGCTGCGGCATGCTCAGCAACCACAGCTTTACGGCGCTCCGCTCCCTCCTCCGAGCGCGTCACGGCCTCCGCCGCCCGAGTCACCGCAGCCTCCTGCGCGGTGACCTTCTCCTGTGCAGCCCGAGCGGCGACCAGCTCACCGTCACGGCGCTCGCATTCTTCCGCGGCTGCCGGCAGAGCGGCTTCAGCCTCGGCCTTCTTCAGCTCGGCGGCTTCATAGCGCTCCACCACGCCGTCGAGCTCCCGCAGCGCTGCCTCGGCGGCAGCGTGCTTCTCCTCAGCATCCGCTAGCGCGGCGATGGCAGCCTTATAGTCTCCTGCCGGCTTGTCTGTCTTCGCGGTGAAATACTCCTTGTACTCCGCCTCGATGCGCGTGAGCAGCTCGGAGTCTTCCGCCGCAGCACTCGCCCCGGTCTCCTCCTCCAGCGCCGCGGTCAGGGAAGGAATGCCCACCGCGGCGATGCCTTGGTGGTCGTCGTCCTGGCGGACGAAGAGGGCGTCGAGAAGCACGCGGTCCACGTGCTCACTGAGGATTCGATCCAGCTCCCCATCCGCCTCGGCTCCGGTCCACTGGCCCGGGCGCGGGGAGAAAACGTGCAGCTCCGACGTGCGTTTCTTCACCCACCGCTTGCGAATGCGGAAGCGGTAAGGCCCCACGGTCGCCTCCAGCGTGACCTCAGGCCCCACATCGCGGCCGGCAGGCTGCAGCGCCCTCACCGGCTTGGAATTAGCCGTGTGCTTTTCCGTGAGTACGAAATCGATGGCCTCCACCAGCGTGGACTTTCCGGCCTCGTTCGGCCCACCGATGACCACCACCCCGGTCTCCGGCAGGTCCTTGACCTCCAGGTGCTCCACGCCCCGGACGTTGTTCAGTTCAACAGAATGCAGCTGCATCATGGTTTAGGCTCCCTTCGCGCTGAGGCGGAACAGCAGGTTGGCAGCGTCGCGGGCGGTGGGGTTGTCCAAGTCCTTGAGCAGCTCCGCTAGCGCATTGGCGGCATAACCACTCAAGCTCAGTTCGCTGAGCTCCTCTTCTGAGGGCGCCAAATGCAGGTCCATGGTCCTCTCGCGCGGTTTGAGGGAGGCAAAAACCTCCTCCATCTCCGCCAGGCCTTGCTCCAGACGGGCCTGCGCGCTCAAACCCACGGTGCCGCGCAGGCTGTACTTGACCGCAGTGCGAATCTTTTCCGGCACCGCGTCCAGCTGTTCCAGGAAGCCCTCGACATCCTCCATGGAGTCGATGTCCGCATCAATCGCCCGGAAGTCCCAACGGCCAACGCGGTGCTTGACGACGTCCACCCGATCCCCCTCAACGGTCACCACCAAGGCGTTGCCCGAATCGCGCTCCCTATCGTCGAAAGCGGTGGTCTCTGGGCTGCCCGAGAACCACACTTTGCCGGAGCGGCCCAAGGATTCAGTGGAGTGCGTATCCCCCAGCGCCAAGTAATCGATAACCCCCTTATCCAGACACTCCTCCACGAAGGCGAGGTCGATCGTATCCGCATCCGAGTCCTCGCCTTCGCCCGCGCGGGATTCCACCTGGCCGTGGCCCACCGCGATGCGAACCGCACCCTCCTCGGCAGGCGGCAGCGGCTCCAGCGCGCGGCGCACGAGGTCATAGTTGGCCCGCTTGGACAGGTAAGGAGCACCGACGATCTCCACGCCCGGGCGCACCGCAATCGGCTCCGAATCAGCAATCACGTGCACGTTATCCGCAAAGGAGTTGAAGAAGATGGAATCCGCCACGAGAGGGTCATGGTTGCCGGGCAACAGGTAGACCGGAACCGGCAGGCGCTTGAACATATCCTTCGCCCGCAGCAGCGTGGACTTGCTCAAGGAGTTGTGTTCAAACACGTCACCGGCCACGACGATGAACTCGGCACCCGTCTCGGTGGCCAGCTCCCCCAGGCGCAACACCGCCGCCTCGCGGTCATCATCAAAACGCGATTGCGCCGCGGGACTTAAAAACCAGCGGGTCATGCCCAGCTGGAAATCGGAGGTGTGGATGAACGTGACCGCGGCCATGCAAACTCCCTACAACGTGGTCCAGGGCTGGGCGTGTGAGCCCCTCCCCTGATGGTGGCAATGTCTAGTGCGTCAGATGATAGTAAAGGTCCTCGACATCGGAGACCGCCCGAAGCAAATCTATGTTCGTATGACTGACAGATCTCATGGCCTTGCGCAGCAATTCCGGGTCGGAATCATCCACCGCAGGAGCAGTCTTCGGCTCCGGCAAGGGCGGGAGTTCTCGCCCCTCCCAGAACAAGGCATTGCGCTCCTCCTGAGAGATGTCCGCAGCCCCGCTCGCGGAGTAGGAATCCTCCGAGGCCGCCTTGGCCTGCTCCATGACCGCTTGATCCAGCCGCGCGAAGTCGAGTCCGCGCAGGGCAAAAATCACGGAGGGGTCAGCATCCATCCGGGCCGCGAGGCGGTCCGCCACCGCCACGACGTGCTTGCACACGTACTCCGGATCGGGGCAGGTGCAGGAGAAACGGAGGTCGTCGGGGTACTCGGCGATGAGGATGTCGAGGGAGGCGTCGGCAAGCATGCCCTCCCTGGCCTTCGCCACGGAGTTGGGCGTGCGCGCGAACATCTCCGACAGCCGCCCGATGTCCTCATTGTTGCGGTAGGGCACTTGGATGAGCACCGCGAAAGGCTCGTTCTGGGAGCCAGCAACTTTGCCGTGCACAGCGCCGTTGCGCACATCGAGGCCCACGACGTGGCCCTCCGTGGCGTACTGGCGCCCGCGGCGAATTCGGCCGGAATCCGTTTGCTGGTTGACAAAGTTGAGCAGGCGCGTGGCCGCCGGCTGCATGGTGCGCACGCGGTCGACGCGGTTGACCTCCTCCGGCGTGCTCACGCGCTTGCGGGTGCCGAAGTTGGCGTAGATGACGTTGTTGTCCTCAGGACTCTTCGGTGCCATTTACTTCTCCTGTTCCCTGTAGCTCATGAGATCCGCCAGCTGCTCGGGGCTCAGTTCGGTGAGCCAGCCCTCGCCTTCGCCCACGACGGCACCGGCCAGCTGCGTTTTGCCGTCGAGGATGTCCTGGATGGATTCCTCCAAGGTACCGGCGGTAATCATCTTGTAGACCTGCACGTTGCGCTGCTGGCCGATGCGGAAGGCGCGGTCCGTGGCCTGGTTTTCCACCGCCGGATTCCACCAGCGGTCCATGTGCACGACTATCGACGCCGCCGTGAGGTTCAGCCCGGTACCTCCTGCCTTGAGCGAGAGCAGCATGACGGGTGCGCCGTTATCGGCCTGGAATTCTTCAACCATCTGGTCGCGCCGGTTCTTGCTGACCCCGCCGTGGAGGAAGGGAATCTCGCAGCCCAGCTGCTCAGACAGGTAGGGCTGGAGGACGTCACCGAAGGCCTTGTACTGGGTAAAGACCAGCACGCGCTCCGAGGATTCGATGGCCTGGTCGATGATCCGCATGAGTTCTTCCACCTTGCCGGAGCGGTGCTTGCCCTTGATGGTGACAGCGCTGCCATCGGCCAAGAAGTGCGCTGGGTGGTTGCAGATCTGCTTGATGCGGGTCAGTGACGCCAAGATGAGGCCGCGGCGCGAGATGCCCTCCTTCTTCTTTGCCAGGGCCTGTTCCACGTCATTGACCAGGGCCTTGTAGAGGGCGGCCTGCTCATCGGTCATGCGCACGGTGATGATCTGCTCGGACTTCTCCGGCAGGTCATCGATGATATTCGGATCCGTCTTAAGGCGGCGCAGGATGAATGGGCCAGTGAGCAGGCGCAGGCGCTCCGCCATGACTTCGCTGCCTTCGCGCTCGATGGCCTTGGCAAAGTGGTTGCGGAAGAAGGAAGCAGAGCCCAAGATCCCGGGGTTGCAATAGTCCAGGATGGAGCGCATTTCCGACAGGCGGTTCTCAATCGGCGTGCCGGTCAGCGCCACGCGGTGGCGCGAGGGGATGGCGCGCACGGCCTTGGAGGAGCGCGTGGAGGCGTTCTTGATCGCTTGGGCTTCATCGAGGACCACGCGGTCCCACTCCACCTTGCTCAAGGTCAGGAAGTCACGGCTGACCGTGCCATATGAGGTGATGACGATATCGGCGTTCTGCGCCGCCGTGACCAGCTCCTCGCCCTTCAGGCGCCCGGTGCCGTGTTGCACCATGACCTTAAAATCCGGTACGAAGCGCTTGGCCTCCCTAGCCCAGTTACCCACCACGGAGGTCGGGGCAACCACCAGAGTGGGCTTCCACGCCTCCGCTTCCTCAGCTGACTCATGGGCGGCCTTTTCTACCGCCAACAAAGACAGCAGCTGCAGGGTCTTGCCCAACCCCATGTCATCCGCCAGCACCGCGCCGATGTTGTTGCGGGACATCCAATACAGCCAGTCCACACCCCGGCGCTGGTACTCGCGTAGCTCGGCATGGACCGTATCGGGGATCTCCACGCGGTCGGGCGCGGTGCTATCCAGCCCGCCGAGCAGCGACGTGTGCCACTCGGAGCCGGTGAAGGCAACGGGGTCCTCCGCCATCGACTTCAATGCCATCTCGCGCAGATCCGCCAGCGTGACCGCTTCTTCCTGCTCGCCCTCATTGAATTCCTTGCGACGGCGCTCCACCTCGGCCACGAGCTCTTCCCAGCCGGGTTGTTCCAGCTGACGGGCCATCTCCGCGGTCGCGGCGAGTTGCTCCAGCTCCTTCAGGGCGCGCTTGCGGGCTGTGTCCGCCAACTCGCGCATGTACTGCGAGATCTTGTTCAAAGCCTGGGTATCCGCCATGACCCACTCGCCGCGCAGGCGAATGAGACCAGACTTGGAGGAGATGAGCTCGTGCATTTCGGCGTCGGTAAGCTGCGTATCCCCCACCGAGAGCTTCCAGTCATAGCTGAACAGCTTTTCCATGCCGATGTGCGCCTTGGTGGCGGCATCGGCTGGATCGCGCACCTCCGTGGTTTCCAGCTTGGCCTTGGTCTCCATGTGGGACCAGGACTTGGGCAGCAGCACGGTAAAGCCGGCTTTGCGCAGGGCGGCGGCGTCGTGGGTGACAAAATCCACGAGCTGCTCCGTGGTCAGGTAGACGTCCCAGTCACCCGCATTCCGGCTCGCCGGGGCGGAGTTGTACTTCAGCCGCGGTGCCACGTCGAAGGCATGGCGGCGGGCTTCGCGCAGCTTCTCGACGCTCCCCCGATCCAACTGCTCCTGCCGCACCGGCAGCGGCGAATCCGTGCCGGAGCGCACCAGCAGGCGAATGGGCCACGCTGCATCCTCGACGGAGACATTATCATTTGGCGGCTCCTCCACGAGGAAGACCAGTTGAAGATCTACAGAGGTAATGGAGTCTTTCCACTCGTTGAGACCGCGCAGCAACTGCGCGCGCCCCTTCTTCACAGGCGAAGTTCTCAACAGCGCCTGGGCGAAGTCATGCCACGGCGCGGCGCGTGGGGCATCGATCTGCGGGCGCAGCTGAGTATAGGCAATCCAGTGTGTGAGCTCATCCGCCAAATCATCAGAGAGAGCCCGGTTATTAATGGAGAGGATGCCGGGCGCGGAGGCCAGCATCTCTGCCAGCCAGCTGCGCTCCCCCAAGCCCGAAGCCAGTTGCCACATCGGGTACCACTCGCCGGCTTGGTAGGACAGGCGGATGGTCACGCGGCCGGCCCGGACGAAACGGTAGAGGCCGCGGTAGGCGCGGATGAGCCACAGGAGATCTGGCGCGATGGTCGCGCGCTGCTCCGGGGTGGCCGCTTGGCTATCGGTGTCGAGGTATTCCAGCTTGGCCAAGGTCTCCACCGCTTCATCCGGGGCGAACATGGCCATGGGCACCATGAGGGAGACATCTTTGCCCTTTGGAGTGCGCAGGGACACTCGTGCTCGGTTGCGGAAGGTCTTCTTACTCAGGATGTTATCGACCGCATCCGGGAAGGTTCCCTCTGGCACTGCTGAGGGCATGATGATCTTGTGCCCTTCGACCTGTTCGATCCATAGACTCAGGCCGGAGACGGGCAGCCAGAGGCCATGCAGCAGGTAAGAAGCCATAGGGGCCAGTTTAGCAGCACACCTTTTGGGGGACGGGGTCGCAGAAAGTTCCCGAATCCTGCCTAAATAGACAATCGTTATAGTCTCGTTACATAACGACGTAACACCAGTAAGACCGTACAATAAGCTGTGACCAAGGTAACCAAATACTGGTCACGCAGCCAATTCTCAGTTGGGTCAGAGGAATTGCCTCGTTAGCGTGAGTAGGTCCTATTTATAAATCTCAATCTCAAGGAGAGATCAGTGCAAGACTCCACTTGGTATGTCGTTGCGATGATCATCTACCTGCTTGCCATGGCCGCCATCGGCTTCTGGAGCTACAAGCAGACGGATGAGTACGACGACTACGTTCTCGCCGGCCGCGGCCTTCACCCGTTCGTAGCCGCCCTATCCGCCGGCGCCTCCGATATGTCCGGTTGGCTGCTCATGGGCCTGCCGGGCGCTTTGTTCCTGACCGGTATGTCCGAGCTGTGGATGGCCATCGGCCTCCTCATCGGTGCTTGGGCCAACTGGAAGTGGGTCGCGCCGCGTCTGCGCTCCTACTCCGAAATTGCCGGCAACTCCATTACCGTGCCCTCCTTCTTTGAAAACCGCCTGCACGATAAGTCGCGCCTGCTGCGCATCATCGCGGCGGCCATCATTATCTTCTTCTTCACCTTCTACGTCTCCTCCGGCATGGTGGCCGGCGGCCGTTACTTCGAGTCCAGCTTCGGCGGCGACTACATGGTCGGCATGCTCGTCGTGGCAGCCGTGACGGTCTTCTACACCTTCGTCGGTGGCTTCCTGGCGGTGTCCTACACCGATACCGTTCAAGGCCTGCTGATGTTCGCCTCGCTCATCATCGTGCCGATCATGGTGCTCTTCTCCTTGGATAACCCGGGTGAGATCTTCAGCTTCGCCGCTGAGAACCCCTACGCCACCGGTGGCGTGATTGAGAACCCCAATTACTTCTCCCTGTTCTCTGGCGTATCCGCCGCCGTCATCATCGGCAACCTGGCCTGGGGCCTGGGTTACTTCGGTCAGCCGCACATCATCGTGCGCTTCATGGCGCTGCGCAAGCCTTCCGACGCCCGCGCGGGCCGCTTCTACGGTGTCAGCTGGATGGGCATCTCCCTGATCGGAGCCATCTTTGTGGCGCTCTCCGGCACGGTCTTCTTCACTGAGACCAACCACTCCATTACTGACCAGGAGAACTACGAGACCATCTTCCTGGACATGGCTCAGGTCATGTTCCACCCGCTGTTTGCTGGTCTGGTTCTGACCGCCGTTCTGGCAGCCATCATGTCCACGATGTCCTCCCAGATGCTGGTGGTCTCCACCTCCCTCATTGAGGACCTCTACCTCATCTTCGCTAAGAAGAAGCCAAGCCAGAACGTCCTGATCAACCTGTCCCGTACTGCCGTCGTGGCCATCGCCATCGTCGCCGCTGTGCTGGCAATCAACCCGTCGGATTCGATTCTGGGTCTGGTCGGCTTCGCCTGGGCCGGCTTCGGCTCCGCCTTCGGCCCGCTGGTGCTGCTGTCGCTGTACTGGAAGCGCCTCAACTCCACCGGCGCCATCGCCGGCATGATCACCGGTGCCGTCGTGGCCATCGGCTGGGGCATGAGCCCGCTGGGCGATACCCTTTACGAGCTGGTTCCGGGCTTCATCTCCGCTCTGCTCGTATCCGTCGGTGTTTCCCTTGCTACCAAGGCTCCGGATGAGAAGGTCATCCAGGAATTCGAGGAGGCTACCCGCTTGGCCAAGCTCGTTGAAGAAAACGATGACTTGGACTTCGAGGAGGCCGCGGAGAAGGTTCAGAAGTAGCCTTCGGCCCCTCCCCCTCCTTCTTTTAAACCCCTCGTCGGGCTAGTTCATCACTAAGCTCCGGCGAGGGGTTTGTCTTGTGAACTGAGGTGCCCGAGACACCTTCCTTTTAAGACAGCGCTGCCTCAATAGCCTTGACGGATTCCTTAATATGCGGGACGGTACCAGCCACGTGGGAGCGGGCATCATTCGGAATGAAGGTCACGTTTGCACCACGCGAAGTCCACTGCTCAACCAGCTGCTCAGCGGTGGAGAAAGGAATCACATCATCGCCGCGGCCGTGCGTAACCACCACCGGAATCGACGGCGCATCGTAACCAATGTGCTGGTCCGCCAGAATTCGGTCAAAGGGCGCAGTAGCAATGAATTCGTCAACGCTGTTGCCCTCATTGCTGATCTGTTCAATGGTGGTTCCTGAAAAGCCAGCCAGCCCCAGGGTGCAGGTGTTGGTGGCGCGCTTGAGAATTGCAGCCCCCTTCTCATTGAGATGAGCGTACAGGTCTTCGCCATAGGAGTTACTCAAGCCCAACAACGCATAGGACTCAAAAAGGAAATACAGCGTGCCGTCGAGAGCCGGCGGCAGCAACGTCAGATCCGCGGGTGCAGCACCAATCGTTGCTAGCTTGACGTTAAGCTCAGGCGCGTAGTCATCATAGAGTTCCGCTGCTGATGCCGCTGCCCCACCTCCCTGCGAATAGCCGTTAATGAACACGGGGTTGTCACCACTAATATCCCAGCCGTTCAGCTGCTGTGCCGCACGCGCACTATCCAAGACTGCATGCCCCTGGGAGATTCGGTCCATGTAAGTGTGCATTCCTGGGGTACCAAGACCTTCATAGTCTGTCACCACCACCGCATATCCCTTCTTCAAGTATTGCTCGAAGAAGAACTGCTCATAATCCCCCACGCCTTCAGCAATCTTGCGCGACGGCGCACAGCGGTCTGCCACACCCTGGGTACCAGGGGCGAATGCTACAACCGGGCGTGGTCCCGGCTTCGTCCATGCTGCTTTGGGCTCAATAACAATGCCGCTGACTGCCGTTTTCTCTCCCGTGCGGTTGGTAGAGGAATACAGGATGCGCTGGGCCTTGTAGGGGCCGATATTTGTAATTCCGAGGGTATTCGCCGGGTTGCGAACAGGCGCGGAACGGAAAAGCTGGCCGGGGGTGGATGACTCCAGATCTACAGCATCGTGGTAGAAGGCCGAGTATTCATCACCGACCGGACTGTTACCACCAGGTGCTGGTGCTGTGGAGTAATTCTTTAACTCTTCGGCGGCATCCTTAATGTCCCCGGATTCGTTGGGGCTCTCCGTTGCTATGGGGTCTTTGAGGGCTTCCTCGGCGAGTGCAGATTCCGGCAGTTCCGGCGCGACGTCCTGCGCAAAGGCAAGAGGGCTTGCTGCAACAACGAGACATGTCGCAGCAAGAATGGGGAGCGGAGATTTCACTGCGTTTCCTTTCTTTTAGCAGTGATAGCGGGATCAGTAATTTTGACATTCTTAATCTATTACCAAGCTAATTATTAAAACTATTCTTATTTTGTCAAGTTTTGTTGACATCACAACCCACCTAATTGCGTGCTTGGCGACGCCCCTCCGAGCCCTTCAGGAACCCCTCCACGCCACGTGCAGTCTAAAAGTGCATGAACCTGCGCGCGGCCTATATCGGTTTCCTCTCCATAGCCACGGTGGCCTACGGCGGCTACCATCTCCTTCCCGGCCCGGACCTGGGTGTGGCTACCGTGCCTGCGCGCGTGGAGGCCCCTGGCTACAACCGCGATGACTTCGGCGGCTGGGCGCCGGGCACCCGCGATAACGTCAAAGCAGCGCAGACCATCGACGGCACCCTCTTCGATCCTTATGCCCGCGCACCTGCGGCGGAGCGCGTCGAAGTCGACCACGTCTTTCCGCTCTCAGCAGCCTGGGACCTTGGCGCCTCAACGTGGCCGCGCGATAAGAAAATGGCCTTCGCCAACGATCCGCTCAACCTTGTTGCCACTGCCCGCAATTTGAACCAAACCAAGTCCGATTCCTTGCCGGCGGACTGGCTCCCGCCCGCCGACCGCTGCGACTACTCGCTGCGCCTTGCCGCGGTGGCGCGCAAGTACCAACTACCGTTGCCTGACCGCGATTATGCGGTCATGCGCCACCAGTGCCGATTCGATTTCATCTCCCAGCACCGTTAGACTTTCGCTGGGAAAAGCCCCGTACAGAAAGGTAAAGCGCACTCCCCATGACAAGCTTGCTTATTTTCCTCCATGCCTTCGCCGCTATCTTGTTGGTCGGTACCGTGTGTATCTCCACCTCCGCCTTCCCTGCCCAGCTGGCAAAGGCTGGCGCCGGTGATGCTTCGGCCGCAGGTGCCGCCGGCATCCTCAACAAGATCACCTCGACCTATGGCTACATTTCCGCCATCGTTCCGGTCATCGGTCTGGCTGTCTTCCTTACTGACCTGGCTGCCTACAAATCTCAGGTCCAGTTCCACATTGCCCTTCTGCTCTCCGTCATCGCCTGGGTCATTCTGCTCGTCGTGGTTATCCCGAAGCAGAACCAGGCCATGGCTGCGATTGCCAGCCCGGGCAGCGCCGATGTGGCCAAGCTGAAGAAGCAGCTGGCGATGTTCTCCGGTATCTTCAACCTGCTGTGGGTTGTCTGCGCCATCCTGATGTACGTCTAAACTCTTCGGTTTAGGCCTCAACAGATAAAACCTCCCAAGCTCTCAGCGAGAGTTTGGGAGGTTTTCTCGTGCAGCGTTAAGGCCGCTGCGGCGCCTAGCGGAGCCTAGTCGCGCCAACCGCCGCGGCGCCCACCACGGTCGCGGCCACGTCCACCGCGGTCACGGTCGCGGTATCCGCCGCGCTCACCGCGTCCGCGTCCGCCGTAGCCGCCGCGGCCACGGTCGTCATCGTAGTTCCGGCGCGGCGGGCGGCCGGTGTCCTTCTGGATCTTGATGAGCTGTCCGGAAATGCGGGTGTCCTTCAGACGGTCCAGCACTGCCGGGTCCAGGTTCTTCGGCAGGTCCACCAAGGTGTGGCCCACCGCGATGGTGATACGGCCGAAGTCCTTGGAAGTCAGGCCACCTTCGTTGGCCAGCGCACCCACGATCGCACCCGGGCGCACGTTCTGGCGCTTGCCGACGTCCAGCCGGTACGTCTCAAAGTCCCCATCCGGGCGGCGCGGGCCGCGGTCACGGTCGCGGCCACCGCGGTCACGACCACGATCACGGTCACGCCCGCGGCCGTCGCGCTCGAAGCGATCGCGCTCGCGACGGTCCTTCTTAGTCACCGGGCGCTCCTTGAGCAGGAAGTCCGTCCCGCCCTGCAGCTGCACGGCCAAGGCCGCGGCGATATCATCCATCGCCACGTTCTCCGCTGCAGAGTACTCGCGCACCATGTCGCGGAAGAACTCGAACTGCTTGTCCTCCTGCGAAGCGCCGATGGAAGCGAAGAACTTCTCCTTACGCTTAGCATTGACCTCATCCGCGGTCGGAAGATCCATCTCCTCCAAGCGGGCATTGGTCACGCGCTCGATGGAGCGCAGCATGCGACGCTCACGCGGTGTGACAAACAGGATCGCCTCACCAGTGCGGCCGGCACGGCCCGTACGGCCAATGCGGTGCACGTAGGACTCGGTGTCATTCGGGATGTCGTAGTTGACCACGTGGGTAATGCGGTCCACGTCGAGGCCACGGGCCGCCACGTCGGTAGCCACCAAGATGTCGAGGCGGCCATCCTTAAGCTGATCGACGGTGCGCTCACGCTGCTGCTGGGCAATATCGCCATTGATGGCGGCAGCGTTGTAGCCGGCCTCCTTGAGGCTATCGGCCACGTCTTCGGTCGCGTGCTTGGTGCGGCAGAAGACGATGATGGCGTCGTAGTCAATGACCTCGAGGATGCGGGTGAAGGCATCCATCTTGTGGCGGTGCGGGGTCAGCAGGAAGCGCTGCGTGATGTTGTCATTCGTACGGCGCTCCGACTTCACCGTGATCTCGGCGGGGTCGTTGAGGTACTGCTTAGACAGGCGGCGAATCGAGTTCGGCATGGTGGCCGAGAAGAGTGCGACCTGCTTGTCTTCCGGGGTGTCCTCAAGAATGCGCTCGACGTCTTCCTGGAAGCCCATGTTGAGCATCTCGTCCGCCTCATCGAGGACGAGGAAGCGCAGCTGCGAGATATCCAGGGAGCCCTTCTCCAGGTGGTCGATGACGCGGCCCGGGGTGCCCACAATGATCTGGGCACCACGGCGCAGACCAGAGAGCTGGATGCCATAAGCCTGGCCACCGTAGATAGGCAGAACTTCGATGCGGCCCAAGTGGTCGGCGAAGGACTGGAAAGAATCCGCAACCTGGAGGGCGAGCTCGCGCGTGGGCGCGAGGACCAAAGCCTGCGGGTAGCGGGCCTCGGTATCAATCTGGGAGAGAACCGGCAGAGCGAAGGCCGCGGTCTTACCCGTACCCGTCTGGGCCAGACCGACGACGTCGCGGCCCTCCATGAGGATCGGGATGGTTTCTTCCTGAATTGGGGATGGCTTGGTAAAGCCCACCTTGGACACGGCTTCCTGAACGTCATCGGGAAGGCCGAGGTGTGCAAAACCCTGGGAGTTGTCGTTGGCTGAAGTTTCTTCAGCGCCGGTGTCCTCAGGGTTATTCGCAGCCCCGGTGTCCTGGTTCGACACCTGCGAAGCGTCCAATGCTTCGCCACCTTGCGAGTTTTCCTGAGATTCCGACTTATTGAATTCTTCCGGCTCGTTTACGCCGCCGGTGGCGTTATCGGTAATGCTCATTGCTCAGACCAGAGTACGGCACCGGCACCCAATTAGCTATTTCGCCGCTGAATTACCCGAGCTTTTCCGCCTCGGGCTACTCCTTCGCAGCGTAACGCGTGGCGCGGTCACCGTGTTTGCCGCGCATCGTGACGTGCCCGGACTCGATGAGCTTGCCCAACGCATAACGCACCTGGCCGCGGGTGAGCTGCGTGCTGTTCACGATGTCCACGAGCGAGAGCTCGCCGTTCCGGCGCAGCGCGCTAAGCACAAGGGCTGGGTTTCCGCCGAGCTTGGCGACGAGCCCGTCTTCCACCACACTGCCCTCCTTCGCTGTCTGTGCTGGGGCAAACGCGGGCTGAAAGGAAGCAGAGGCGCTGCGAGTCGCGGGGGCGTGCTCGTCATCGCCTCGCCCCGCTCTCCAGAGGATCACGGTGAAGCGAACACCAGTGTCGATGAGGGTCGGCGGGCGCAAGCCGGCTTTGCGAAGGGACGAAAAGACGACCTTCATGCCTCCGCCCTGGCCCTCGATGACGCGCTCGCCATCCTCTAGACGCAATTTCGTGCTCAGTGCATACAGGCGCGGGTTTACAGCGACGGGTGACAGTACCCTTCCCTTGAGTTCTTCCACGGAGATGCCGCGTAGCCCACCCGGGCTGGTCACGATCAGTGCCTGGCGAGTCAGCCGAATGGTGACGAACTTCCCGGCACCTAAGCTTTCCGGCCCGAGGTCTCGGTGGACTACGGCATTAGCTATGACCTCGCGGACCGCTTCGAGGGGAAGCTCGGGAACCTCGCGCAGATGTCCATCCGTGCCATAGACCAAGTCGGTATCGATATTCCGGCGCACCCACGCCACGGCCGCATCCACCAGATCCGGGACGGGCCCATAAAACTCTTCCAGGTTCCGGGTGCGCGGTCCTTCCTCCCCCGCCGGGTATTGCACGGCCGCAGAAATATGCAGGTCGGGAAAGAATCCCTGCGGAAAGCGCCCCAGAGCGTACAAACCGGCCACACTCAGTTGTCCTCGGGAATCGACCACGCGAAATAGCTCCAGTAACGCGGCATCACTCACATCTCGCAAACGAGGAGTGGCTCTGCGCAGCTCCGCTACTGCTTCTTTGAGCGTCGAATCATCACAAACTTCTAGGCTTGACCCGGGAACGGGTGCTGAGTCATAGGCAATGGCCTCGCGCGCGTGTAGTTTATCCACCTCGATCATGCGGAGGTCGTTGGAGCTCATGACATAGTCACCGTCCGCCATGCGCAGGTAGGGCCGCCCCCGATAGAGCGCCGGCCGCTGGTGCGGCAGCACGCCTTCGATGTGGCCGAGCACCACAGCACGCCCTTCGATATGGAGGGTCTGGGTCTCAATGTAAGGCGCGGGTTCCACGAGGGTGCGTGCCTGATCCGCCAGGGCGCTTTCGATAGCGCCAGGATCGTCCACGCCGTGCACCGCAAAGCCGGGCTCCGCCACTCCAATGATGACGGTGCCGCCACGCGGCAAGTTGGCGAAGGCACACAGAGTAGCCCCCAAGGACTGCGGCATTCCGCCGCGTCCCGATTTCACCTCCACGGTCGTCGTATCCGACTGCAAGAGGCGACAGTGCTCGAGGTAGTCCTCGAGCTGCTCTACTGTCCACATCATGCCTGCAGAATACCGCAGACTGCAAAGTTTTACACTCTAGAGTGCGAGACTTTGCTTTCTAGACCTCGCGGCCGCCGACGAAGGTCTTGAACGTCATCGGCATGCCCGGGCGGTAAGCCAGGTGGATAGCGCTCGGGGCATCGAGGACGTGCAGGTCCGCAGCAGCGCCGACTACCAGCGAGCCCTTGGCAGGGCGGCCCTTCGCATCCTTGCCCTCGCCAGCATCCTGGCGGCGCAGCGCGGTAGCACCGCCCAGCGTACCGGCGGCAATGGCCTCATCGAGGGTGAGGTGCTGCTGGAGCACGGCCGTCGTGATGCAGAAGTTCATTGCGGAGGTGTACGAGGTGCCCGGGTTGAGGTTGGAGGCGATGGCGACGGTCGCGCCGGCATCAATAAGCTTGCGGCCCGGCGCCAGCGGCTCACGGGTAGACAGATCGCAGGCCGGCAACAACGTAGCCACCGTATCGGAGGAGGCCAGCGCCTCAACATCCGCGTCGCTGAGGTAGTTGACGTGGTCCACGGAGGCCGCGCCCAACTCCACCGCGAGCGCTACGCCAGGGCCCTCGCCGAGCTGGTTGCCGTGCACGCGCACGCCAAGTCCGCGAGCCTTGCCGGCCTCGAGCACGCGGCGCGATTGCTTCTCGTCGAAGGCACCACGCTCGCAGAAGACGTCAATCCACTGCACGTGCTCCGCCACGCCGTCGAGCATCGGGCCCACAACCTCGTCGAGGTAGGTTTCGGCCTCTGCTCCCGGCGACACGAGGTGCGCGCCGAGGAAGGTCACGTCATCGACGTGGCGGGCCGCCACGCGAGCGGCCTCCACCTCGGATTCGGTATTGAGACCGTAACCGGTCTTCGTCTCCAAGGTGGTCGTTCCACCCCGGCGGGCAGCGGCGATGCGTTCCACCAGGAGTTTTTCCAGGCGCTCCTCCCCCGCCGAGCGGGTCGCGTCCATCGTCACGGCGATGCCGCCGGCCTGGTAGGACTCGCCCGCCATGCGGGCCTCAAACTCGGCGGAGCGGTCGCCATCGAAGATCATGTGGGTATGGGAATCCACCCAGCCCGGCAGAACTGCGCGCCCGCCCAGGTCGACCTTCTCGTCCGCGGCCGGGGCCTCGGAGGCTGGGCCGATCCAGGCGATGGTGCCGTCGGTGTTGGCGATGAGTGCGGCGTCGGCAAGCATGCCTGCCTCCGACACCGTGCGCAGCTCTGAGATTCCAGTAAACAGGGTGGACATGATCTTCTTTTCCTCTCTTGTCTAGTCGCGGGCCTTGAATTCCATCGGGATACGCACACCGCGCTCGTCGGCGACTTCCTTGGCGCGAGTGTAACCGGAATCCACGTGGCGGATAACACCCATGCCCGGGTCGTTGGTTAGCACCGCGCGCAGCTTGGCGGCGGCCAGCTCGGTGCCATCGGCGACGGTGACCTGGCCCGCGTGGATGGAGCGACCCATGCCCACGCCGCCGCCGTGGTGGATGGATACCCAGGTGGCACCGGAGGAGACAGCGGTCATTGCGTTGAGCAGCGGCCAGTCAGCCACGGCGTCGGTGCCGTCGAGCATGGCCTCGGTCTCGCGGTACGGGGAGGCCACGGAACCGGAATCGAGGTGGTCGCGGCCGATGACGATCGGAGCCTTGATCTTGCCTTCCTTGACCAGGTCATTGAAGAGCAGGCCAGCCTTGTGGCGCTCGTTGTAGCCCAGCCAGCAAATACGTGCCGGCAGGCCCTCGAACTCCACGTACTCCTCGGCGGCATCGAGCCAGTTGTGCAGGTGCTCGTTGTCCGGGAAGAGCTCCTTAAGTGCTTGGTCGGTGACCTTGATGTCCTCCGGATCGCCGGAGAGCGCTGCCCAGCGGAAGGGGCCGAGACCCTCACAGAAGAGCGGGCGGATGTAGGCCGGAACGAAGCCCGGGAACTCGAAGGCGCGCTGGTAGCCGGCCTTGCGGGCCTCGTCGCGGATGGAGTTGCCGTAGTCGAAGACCTCGGCGCCCTCGTCCTGGAATTCCACCATGGCCTGGACCTGGGCGGCCATGGCCTCGCGGGCCTTCTTGGTGAAGGTGGTCGGATCTGCCTTGGCCTCGTTGTGCCAATCCTCGACGGTGATTTCGGTGGGCAGGTAGCTCAGCGGGTCGTGCGCGGAGGTCTGGTCCGTAACGATATCCACGGTGAACTCGCCCGCGCGCTGGCGGCGCAGCACCTCCGGGAAGACCTCGGCGGCGTTGCCCACCAGGCCGACGGACAGCGGCTTCTTGTTCTCCTTGGCGTCGAGCACCAGCTTGAGTGCCTCATCCAGGTCGGTGACGACCTCATCGAGGTAGCGCTTGGACTGGCGGCGCTTCAGGCGGGTCTCGTCAACATCGACGATGAGGCAGGCGCCGCCGTTCAAGGTCACGGACAGCGGCTGCGCGCCGCCCATACCGCCGCAGCCACCGGTCAGGGTGAAGGTGCCGGCGAGCGTGCCGTTGAAGCGCTTCTTGGCCACGGCCGCGAAGGTCTCGAAAGTACCCTGCAGGATGCCCTGGGTAGCGATGTAAATCCAGGAACCGGCCGTCATCTGGCCGTACATCATCAGGCCCTCGTCCTCGAGCTTGCGGAAGTGCTCCCAGTTAGCCCAGTCGCCGACCAAGTTGGAGTTGGCAATGAGCACGCGCGGTGCCCACTCGTTGGTCTTCCAAACGCCGACCGGCTTGCCGGACTGCACCAGCAGGGTCTCGTCGGATTCGAGGTCCTTCAGCGACTCCACGATGGCGTCGAAGGCCTCCCAGCTGCGGGCTGCACGGCCGGTGCCGCCGTAGACTACGAGGTCCTCGGGGCGCTCAGCAACCTCGGGGTCGAGGTTGTTCATGAGCATGCGCAGCGGGGCTTCGGTCTGCCAAGACTTGGCGTTCAGTTCGGTTCCGCGCGGGGCGCGTACTTCGCGGGGTTCAGACATGACTTCCTTTCGCTCGTGCTTTTCGACGCCCTTCCAAACCCCCAAGGCCGGTTTCCCGGGGCTGTCCCTTGTGGGGCTTGGTCAGCGTCACACATCAGAAGCTACTGTGACGCAGCACCAACTTCTAGGGCTCTTTTGGCCTGCCTGTCTCAGATACAAGACTGTCACCCGACCAGTATTGGGCGCCGCGCTGCCTGCAATCCAGAGCCCAACCCAAAAGTGCAGACCTGGAAGTGCATTCACGCAGGTGGGCGTCGTCCAGCGCCAAGGCAGTGCTTTGCGACGACCAGCAGGTCTGCACTTCCAGGTCTGCACTTTTACAAGCGCGGGCCGCGTGCCAGGTGTTTGCCCACCGTCTCCTGGAAATAGTCAGGCCGCGAACTCAACTGTTCTGGGCTAAACCTCAAGACGATGTAGCCCTTGTTGAGGATGGCTTGCTGGCGCCGATGCTCCGCGCGAATTACCTCTTCGGCCTCGAAGCGGTACTTGACGTTTCCGTCAATCTCAATCACGAGCCACCCATTAATGACCAGATCCGCTCGATAGTTCTCAATCACATACTGCGCCTTGACCCAGCGCAGCTCCGGGTAGTCCGCCGCAAGAATCAAGGCACGGGCATAGGATTCCCACGGTGACTCCGCGCAATTGACGCTTTCAGCAACCGCCCGCCGCGCGGCGGCAACACCCTTAACTCTCCCCATAGCGCCGAGCGTTTCGTTAATCCCGAACTGACCTACATTGCGCGCCCGCACGGCATCGACGGCAACGAGCCCCTCCTCAAATCCATAGAACCGCGCAATATCAATGGCCGTGCGCTCCAGGGTTGACACGCGAATCCCGTGAACCACCGTCTCTTTACCGCGCAAATCCATGCGGCGATAACGGACAGTGGCTTTAGATCGTGGAGGTACCGAGTTCGAAGGCAACGTCGCCTCCCATTCGGTCGGCGGCACAACCAGCGGAATTCCATGAATAAGGGCGGCGGACTTTCCCACTAATGTCGCCTTGGGCAAGGTCAACCCGAGCACGTACGCCTTCGCGGTCTCCTTCTGCCACGGCTTGAGTTCGTGCCAATGCACCATCGGCAGCACGAAGCACCACGCCAGTTTGGCCACCTTGCCGGCATGCACCTTCTTCCACCGGGGATCATCATTGGGCAGCTTCCGAAGGTCGATAAGGTGCTGGTCTAAAAAGCTAAAGAGTTGTTCATTGTTCATGCACTACTCATAACCCAGCTTTGTGTGCCTCGCCACAGATAGGCTTCCGTTCTTCACCTCCGCCGCACTACCTGTAATCCGGTGCCCAGCCTAAAAGTGCAGACCTGGAAGTGCATTCATGCAGGT
>NZ_KV796799.1:80279-101487 GCF_001809235.1 Corynebacterium sp. HMSC072A04
GACCAGCAGGTCTGCACTTCCAGGTCTGCATTTTTGGAAATAAGACGGCAAGAGAAGGCCCCATGGCACATGCCATGGGGCGGGAGGTGTTTAGCGCAGCGTGCCGACGGCCCCCTCTACCGCAGCCACCAGCGCACCCTCCTTGACCAGGCGCACGGTCTCCTCGATCTCCGGAGAGAGGTAGCGGTCGGTGCCCGGGCCTTGGACGGTCTGGCGCAGGGCATCGATGACCGCGCCGGTACCCTTGGCCGGCTGGCCCTCGCGCATATCGATGGCGCGGGCGGCGGTAAGGATTTCGATGGCGAGGACGCGCTGCAGACCGTCGACAGCCTTGCGGAGCTTGCGAGCACCCGACCAGCCCATGGACACATGGTCTTCCTGCATGGCCGACGACGGAATGGAATCCGCCGAAGACGGGTTGGCCAAGCGCTTGAGCTCAGAGACGATGCCCGCCTGCGCATACTGCGCGATCATGTGGCCGGAGTCCACACCCGGGTCATCGGCCAGGAAGGCGTTGAGGCCGCGGCTGCGAGCAACATCGAGGAAGCGATCGGTGCGGCGCTCAGAGATGGAGGCCAGGTCAGCCACGACGATGGCCAGGAAGTCCAGCGCATAGGCCACCGGCGCGCCGTGGAAGTTGCCGTTGGAGACCACGCGCCCGTCCTTGGCCACCACCGGGTTGTCGACGGCCGCGGCCAGCTCGCGCTCCGCAACCGTTGCTGTGTGCGCCACGGTATCGCGGAAACCGCCAGCCACCTGCGGCGCACAGCGCACCGAGTAGGCGTCCTGCACCTGCTTCTTCTTAAATTCCTCGAGAGCGGCCGCGAGAATCTCCGAGCCCTCTGCGACCTGCAGGATATTGGCCGCAGCATCTGCCTGGCCTGGGTGCGGGCGCAGCTGCTGCAGGTCATCGGCAAAGACCACCAAGGTACCCAGCAGGCCCTCCACCGTCATCGCGGTGGCGATATCGGCGGTCTTGGCCAGCTCACGCAAGTCTGTAATGGCCAGGCAGAGCTGGCCCAGCATGCCATCGGTGCCGTTAATCAGTGCTAGGCCTTCCTTTTCCCGCAGCTTGAGCGGCTCGATACCCGCAGCGGATAGGGCTTCCGCGGCCGGGGTGACCTCGCCGCCATCAACGCGCACCTCGCCTTCACCGAGCAGTGCCAGTGCGCAGTGCGCAAGCGGTGCAAGGTCACCGGAGCAACCCAAGGAACCGTATTCGCGGACCACCGGGTGGATGTTGGCGTTGAGGACCGCAGCATAGGTTTCCGCCACCACCGGACGCACGCCAGTACGCCCAGTGCACAGGGTGGACAGGCGCAGCAGCATGAGCGCGCGAATGACCTCTTGCTCAACCTCCGGGCCCGTGCCTGCTGCATGCGAGCGCACGAGCGAAAGCTGCAGCTGCGCGCGCATCTCCTCCGGAATGTGGCGGCGCGCTAGGGCACCGAAGCCGGTGGAAATGCCATAAACCGGAGTCGGATCCTGGGCCAGCTCCTCGACACGCTCGCGGGTGGAGGCGATTTCCGCCAGGGCATCCTCAGAAATCTCCACCTTCGCGCCATAGCGCGCAACGGCCACGACCTCCTCGATGCTCAGCGCACCGATACCCACGGTCACGGTGGAGGGATAAGAATTAGACATGTAAGGCTCCTTTGACGTCGCTGCGGTACCCCGCCCCACCACCCGCGTGGAAGGGAAGAAGGCACGCGAAAACACGTACTTGCTTTCACAAGAATAGAAAAATAGTGATACGCGCGACAGCCTTACGCGTTGCGCTCATAGTACAACAGGCTGCCCGGCGCGCCAATACCCCGCGCACGACCAGTTAGCGGCGCCCGTACATTCTCTCCGCCACCTGCTGCGCTGCCGCGTGCAGTTGCTGGGCGACGTCGGCGGCGTCGGCAGTCCCCACCGGGAAGGTCACCGCCAGCGCCGCCGCGGGCCTGCCCACGTGGTCAACCACCGCCACGCCTACCGACGCCTGCCCGCGCGCCACCACCTCAACCTCTTCGGCCCATCCGCGTTCGCGCACCTGGCGCAAGATTTCCTTGTACTCCCCAAAACCTAAAGAACCGGGGACGAATGCTGCACGCCACTCCGCCTCTGGGAGCAGGGCCAGCATCGCCCGCCCAGAGGCCGTGCGCTGCGCCTGCAGCCGCACTCCCCTCTCCGTCACCAAGGACAGCGCCCCCGGCGCGCGAATCTCGTTGAGGTAGAGAATCTCCGAGCCCGCCAAACGCGACAGGTGCCCCGATCCCCCGACACTGCTGGCAATCCGCTCGAGGTGCCCCTGGGTTACCCGCACCAGGGGCTGCTGCGTGGCGTAGGCAGCAGCCATCGAATAGGCAACGAGCCCCAACCCATAGGTCTGGTTCTCCGGCAGGTGCACCACAAATCCCGCGTCCACCATCTCCTTGAGCAGGTGATAGGTAGTGGAGCGCGGCAGGTCCAGCTCACTGCGGATGCGCGCGGCGGAAATCGGCACGTCGATAGTGGACAGCAGCCGGAGGATCTCCAGCGCATTGCGCGCCGCCGGGACTCGGGAGGTACTCATGGGCCCACATTCTAGTGAGCCCTCGTACAAGTCCCAGCTAAGTCACCAGGAAGGCAATCGGCGTCGCAATAATGATGGTCAGCACCACGCGCTCGAACCAGATGACCACGATCTGCCAGAGCTTAATCGGAATCTTGGTGGCTAGGATGCACGGCACCAGCGCGGAGAAGAAGATAATGGCGGAGATAGCTACCACGCCAATAACAAACTTGAGCACCATGCTCTCAGAGCCCGCCACGGCCGTCGCCGGCAGGAACATCTCCGCAATGCCCATGGCCGCGGCCTTGCCCGCCAGCTCCGGTTCCGGCAGCTGGACAAGCCACGCGAACGGGTAGAACAGGTAACCCAGCCAGTCAAAGAGCGGTGTGAAATTCGCCAGCAGCAGACCAATCAGGCCCACAGACATAATGGAAGGCACAATCGCCGATGCCATGCGCACGCCATCGCGCAGGTTCTCCCAAATGGCAGCGCCCAAAGAAGGCGCGCGGTCCAGCGCCAGCAGCGCTTCCCGCCAGGCGGTCTTAAAGAAATTGCCCTTCACGGGCTTTTCCGGATCCGCTTCCACACCATCGATGTAGTCATCGGGAATCCTGCTCAGCGGTGGAATCCACACGGTAATCGCCGTAACCAGGAAGGTCACCACGAGGGATACTGCGAAGTACATGCCCCACATATCCATAAGGTCGAGCTGCTTGGCGACGATCACCATGAACGCCGCCGAGACCGTCGAGAAGCCCGTTGCGATGATGGAGGCCTCACGCGCGGTATAGCCGCCGCGCTGGTACACGCGGTCAGTAATGAGGATTCCCAAAGAGTAGGAGCCCACGAAGGAGGCCACCGCGTCAATGGCGGAGCGCCCCGGCGTGCGCCACAGCGGACGCATGATGGGCTGCATGAATACGCCGACGAATTCCAGAAGGCCGTAGCTGATGAGCAAGGCCAGGAACGCGCCACCGATAGGCACGATGAGCCCGACTGGCGTGGCAATCGAGTTCCACAGGAAGGGCACGATGTCCTCGTTGCCCAGCACTCCGGGAAGCTTTCCGATGACCATCAGGAAGGAGACCACCAGGCCCACCACGTTGAGCGCAGTAAAGACCGCCTGGAGCGGGCCTTCTTTCCAGTTTTTATTCACGATGCTGCGCACCGTGCCGTAGAGCGCCAGCGCCAGGATGAACCAAGGCACCAAGACGTCCGCATAGGTGCGGATGATGGTGACCATGTGGTCAAGCGGGATGGATTTCTTTCCGTCGTAGCTAATGGGAAAGAAGAATACGAAAGCGCCGATAGCACTGTAGACGAAGAGGCGCCAGATACCCTTCTTGGAGGGGACGTCGTCCTCGCTCTCGTAGAAGGCGTCAACGATTGCGTCTTCAGATTTCATGTTCTACCTCACGGTGGTGGAAACGACACGTCATTAGCACGGCCACAACACGTCCACTACACGAACGCGCCAAGCACACCCTCGCCAACACACGACGGCGAGTGCTTGTAGCCATGCCCACGCGACAGCCACACGCAGGTCTTCCATATGTTAGCGAAACCACACGTAAATGTCACCCAATTCACCCCCACAGAATGAATGAGTTCGCCGTCATAGGCCTAGGTGAGCTACCCCCACCACAAAAAAATTGACCGCACATCTGAACTAGAGGAAAGTAGCTCCCGGAATCACTCGCACCAACCACTCCCCTCATCCGCAGCGCTAGGACTAGCTAGCGCCACAACAGGGGCACAGAGGAGGACGCATCCCCGTGGCAGAAACCACCACCAAGCGCCCCGGCTTGAAACACCGGCACCTGCACTTTATTGCCTTAGGTTCGGCCATCGGCACCGGCCTGTTCTACGGCTCCGCCGGCGCCATCCAAGCCGCCGGCCCCTCGGTCCTCTTGGTCTACCTCCTCGGCGGCGCCGTGGTCTACTTTCTCCTGCGCGCACTCGGTGAGATGTCCGTGCACCACCCCGTTACCGGCTCCTTCGCCGAGTACGCCCGCACCTTCCTAGGCCCCTGGGCCGGCTATATCACCGGCTGGATGTTCGCCTTCGAGATGGTCATTGTGGCCCTCGCGGATCTCACCGCCATCGGCGTCTACATGCAATTTTGGTTCCCCGGCTCGCCCAAGTGGGTGTGGGTCGCCGCCACGCTCCTCCTCGTCGGCGGCGCCAACCTCGCCACTGTCAAGGCCTTCGGCGAGCTGGAGTTCGCCTTCACCATCGTCAAGGTCGGCGCCGTCATCGCCATGATCTTAGGCGGCGTGGCCGTGCTCGTCTTCGGCCTCTCCACCGCGGAGACCACCGGCCCTGTCAACCTGGTCAACGATGGCGGCTTCTTCCCCAACGGTGTCTCCGGCATGGTCGCCTCCTTCATCCTGGTCCTCTTTGCCTTCGGCGGCACGGAAATCGTCGGCGTGGCCAGCGCGGAGGCCGAAGACCCCGCCAAGTCCGTCCCCAAAGCCGTCAACACCATCCCGGTGCGCATCCTGCTGTTCTACGTCCTGGCCATCCTGGTCATCCTCATGATCAATCCTTGGCGCAGCATCACCGGTGAGGAAAGCCCCTTCGTCCAAATCTTCTCCACCCTCGGCGTCACCTGGGCTGCGGCCGCCCTCAACGTCGTCGTCATCACCGCGGCGGTCTCCGCCATCAACGCGGATCTCTTCGGCGCCGGCAACGTCCTTACCGGCCTGGCACGCCAGAACCTCGCACCCAAGGTCATGGCCAAAAAGACCCGAGGTGTGCCGGTCATGACCATGATCATCCTGCTCATCGTCATGATTATCGGCACCGGACTCAACGCGCTCATTCCGGATAACGTCTTTGAGGTCATCGCTTCCTTGGCTACGTTTGCCACCATCTACGTGTGGCTGATGATCCTCTTGGCCCACGTGGCCTCCCGCCGCCAGATGTCGCCTGGGGAACGCGCCAGCCTGGAATACACCGTGCCCTTCTGGCCCTGGGGCCAATACTTCTCCATCGCCTTCATCATCTTCACTTTTGGCATCATGGTGTGGCAGGAGCAATACCGCCCGGCACTTGCCACGGGCGTTATCTTCATCCTCCTGATGACCGCCATCTTCTACCTCACCGGCCGCCGCAGCGCCGCCGCGAGCACCCCACAGGAAGCAGCCCTGCAAAATACAGCCGAACAAGAAACAGACGCGAAAGGATAACCATGAACACCGTTGATGCCCCCGCCTACTCCCCTGCCCCCGAGTGGTCCGGCCGCTCCGACGGCCCGGGCCCTAAGCACGCGCGGTGGCACAGCGTGGTTCGCCCGCTGGACGTCGCCAAGCCCCAGGCAGAACCCGGCGTTGCACTCCTGGGCTTCGCCTCCGACGAGGGCGTTGAGCGCAACCATGGCCGCCCCGGCGCGGCTGCGGGCCCAGCTGCCCTGCGCGACGCCTTGGGTTCCCTGGCGCTGCACCATACGCACCCGCTGTACGACGCCGGCACGATCACCACCCAAGGCACCGACTTGGAGGCCGCCCACGAGCGTCTCTCCGACGCAGTGGAGACACTCTCGCGCGCCGGGCACCTGCCCATCATCCTCGGCGGCGGCCACGAGACCGCCTTCGGTTCCCACCGCGGCGCCTTTAGGGCTCTAGGCCCTCTGCAGATCATCAACCTGGACGCGCACTTCGATCTCCGCACCGCGGACGTGCCTACCTCCGGCACCCCGTTCAAGCAGATTTCCGAACTGGTGGGCCGGGAGGACTTCGACTATTCCGTCCTGGGAATCTCCCGCCCCAACAACACGCCCGTGCTTTTCGACGAAGCCTCCGACCTCGGCGTCACCGTCGTCCTCGACGAGGAACTGCTCAGCATGGACCGCGCCCAGCTGCGCGAAACCGTCGAGCGCATCTGCGCCGGCACCAAGCCCATCCACCTCTCCATCGACCTCGACGTGCTGCCTGCCGACCAGGCACCTGGTGTCTCCGCCCCCGCCGGCCTCGGCGTGCCGTTAAGCATCATCCGCGAACTCGCACTCACCATCGCCGCCACGGGACGCCTGGCGCTTGTCGACGTCGTCGAGCTCAACCCCACCTTCGACACCGACGCCCACACTGCCAAGCTGGCCGCGCGGTTGATTGATGACATTGTGACGGCGCATTTTTCTGCTGCCGCGGACACGAATTCCTAGATAAGACCGGGGCCAGCCGGCATACTGGTCCCCATGAGTACACCGATTCGTGTTGTCGGAGCCGTCTTCGCTAAGGGCAATAGATTCCTGGCCTGCCGCAAAGCCCCGGGAAAATCCCTAGCCGGCATGTGGGAATTTCCGGGCGGCAAGATTGAACTCGGTGAAACACCCGAGCAGGCTCTCGCGCGTGAAATTAAGGAAGAGCTTTCCGTAACCGCAACCGTTGGCGACAAGGTCACCTCGACCGTGTACGAGTATGACTTCGCCACCATCGAGCTCACTACGTTTCTGTGCACCATCGAGTCCGGTGACCTGACTCTCAGTGATCACGATGCGACTCGTTGGGTGTCCCCTGCCGAGGCGCAGGAACTCGACTGGGCTCCCGCAGACATCCCCGCCGTCAAGCTGGTTTCTTCGCGCCTATGAGTTCCGATTCTCTCCTGCCTTTCGGCATCTATGAAACCCCGGTCACCGCTCGTATCCAGGAGCGGATCGAGGAAACTAAGCGGGCTCGTCCCACGGCCGCAACGGGCATCGCCCATGGAACCATGAAAGACGTGAACCCTCGGTTCGCCGCGGCAGTGTCCCAGCATTTTGCCAAGGTCCTCGAGCAAAAACTAACAGAGCTAAATAAGCCCGAGGAGCGCGTGGCCCTCATTAATGGACTCGCACAACACCTCGGGGAAGATGAGTCTATTTCTGCGGAACAGCTGCTCTATGCCATCTACAGCTCAGAGCTCGCAGAGGCACCAGAGCTTCCCGAGGTCTCACTCAACGCCAGTGCTTTGTTCACCAACAGCGTGGACGACACCAATATGTCGGTCGAGATCGCCCGCGAGATCCGCACTGCGGACTCCGTCGATTTGCTGTGCGCTTTCATCAAGAGTTCGGGTATTGCGGTCATCAGCGATCAACTGGAGTACCTCAGGGATCATCAGATCCCGCTGCGCGTCATCACTTCGACGTATTGCGGAGCGACCGAAGCCGCCGCCGTGCGTCGTCTCGTGGAGGACTATGGCGCTGAGGTCCGGATTTGCTATGAGCACAAGACCACTCGCCTGCATGCCAAGGCCTGGCTCTTTCGCCGCCAGTCTGGGTTCGACACCGCGTTTATCGGTAGCTCAAACCTTTCGCGCTCGGCGCTTGTCGACGGCTGGGAATGGAACGTCCGCGGCTCTCGTTGCTCCACTCCGGAAATCATCGAAAAGTTCATCAAGACCTTCGATAGCTACTGGTACGACACTCACTTCAAAGCATTTGACCCCGACCAAGACTACGAGCGGCTCGTAAACGCGCTCGGCAGCGCCAAATTCCTCGAATCAAAGCCCGGTGAAAAGCTCGAGCTATCAGGCCTTCGCGTCGAGCCCTACCCCTACCAGGAGGAGATGCTTGAAGCTTTAGATTCCGAGCGCGAAGTCCACGATCGCCACCGCAACCTCCTCATTGCCGCCACCGGTACAGGAAAGACTGTTGTGGCAGCACTGGACTACCGCCGCCTATGCGAGAAGCTGGGGCGCAGGCCACGATTGCTGTTCATTGCGCACCGGCGCGAGATTCTTACCCAGGCCCAGCGAACCTACCGCGAGGTTCTTCGCACTTCTGGTTTCGGTGAGCTCCTCGTCGGTGGTGAGCAACCCGCCGAGTGGAACCATGTCTTCGCCAGCATCCAGTCTCTACATGGGAAGCGCCTGGCCCAGATTGCGCCGGACCACTTTGAGGTCGTCGTCATCGATGAGTTCCACCATGCCGAGGCTTCGACCTACCGGGCAGTACTCGACTACCTGCAACCGCGCGAGCTCTTGGGGCTAACGGCCACACCGGAGCGCGGTGACGGCGAAAACGTACAGAAGTATTTCGACTACCGCGTGGCCCATGAACTCCGCCTCTGGGATGCGTTGCGTCTACAGCTCCTTGCGCCCTTGCACTACTACGGGGTCGACGATGATACGGACCTGACGAGTCTGACTTGGAACCGCGGGAAGAAGGACTACCAGACTGCGGAGCTCAGCGAGTTCTATATCAAGGCCGGTGAGAAGCGCACCAGGTTCATCATCAATGAGCTCAACCGCCGTATCTTCGACCTCTCCGATATGAAGGCCCTTGGCTTCTGCGTCTCCATCGCCCACGCCGAATACATGGCCGAGCAATTCAACCTTTTCGGCATCCCCGCCCAAGCAGTAAGCAGCAAGCTCAGTGTTGATGAGCGTCGACGTGCCATTCAGCAGCTTCGCGAAGGCACCATCAGCATCATCTTTGCGGTCGATATTTTCAACGAGGGCGTGGACATCCCCGAGGTCAACACGCTGCTGCTTCTGCGCCCGACGCAGAGCCCAGTGCTCTTTGTCCAACAATTGGGCCGCGGTTTACGCCTCCACGAGAGAAAAAATTCTTGCACTGTCTTTGATTTCCTGGGGATCCAGCACGAAGAATTCGATTTCGAAGAACGATTCAAGGTTCTGACCGCCGCACGCGGAAAGAACCTAGCCAAGGAGGTGGAGCAGGGCTTCCCCACCGCCCCACCGGGCTCCAACATCACTTTGGACCGCGTGACTACCGAGCGTGTCTTGAAGAACATCAAGCGCTTGGCCCGTAACTCCATCAAGAAGATACGGGCACTCATTACTGACTACGGCACGACCGACCTCGCTGGTTTCATTAATAGTTCCGGCGTTCCAGTGGAAGACCTCTACCGCCGCAAGGGTATTACGTGGACCACGCTGCTGCGCGACGAAGAACTGTTGCCCTCCGCCCCCGCAAATGAACACGAGGAGTTTCTTCTCAGCCGAATCCGCGTGCTACTGCACATCAATGACCCGAACCGCGTAGCGGCCTACAAACTTCTCATTTCTCCGGACGGGCCCAACGAGAAAGACATGACTCCCGAGCAAACTCGGTACGCCACCATGCTCGTATTGGCTCTGTGGGCAAATTCAAATACGACGGTGCCGGAATCGCTTGATGAGGCCCTGCGTATCATCCGGGCCTGTCCTTCCTTCGTCGCTGAGGTTACTCAGGTCATGCGGCTCACACTCGACCGGTCCCGCGTCATCCCGGAGAAATCAACGAATAGCGTCTTAGAAACTCACGCGGACTACAGCCTTGCTGAACTGGTCGGGGCGTTGGACGATGGCCCGTTGCGTAAGCTCGCGAATTTGCCACGTGAGGGCGTACGCCGCTTCCATGCTTCCAACACTGATCTCTTCCTCGTCACATTCCAGAAGGACGAAAACGTCAGTGCCTCGACGAACTACCACGACTATCCGCTAGCACCAGATCGTTTGCATTGGGAGTCCCAATCCACCACATCCCTCAAGTCCGCAATGGCCCGACGTTACATCCACCACCACGAACTCAACGGCAACATCATCATCGCTACGCGTTTTACTAAGCGGAACAAGGTAGACACTGCGTCGGCATATACCTTCTTGGGCAATGTCGATTACGTCACGCACAGAGGCGAGAAACCCATCCAGTTTGAATGGAGTCTTCGTCGCGACATGCCCAAGCAGTTGTACGCAGCCGGACGCACTGTGGCTTAAGCCTCACTTAAAGTCAAGCTGTGAAGTTGACGTCGTTATCACCATAAATTAATATTTGCTTAGCAGATTAAGAAAAGATTAGTCTCTGATGCCTTTGTGCAGAAGTGTGGAGGACAGTCATGGGAGCCGCGAGCGAGCGCAGCCGGAAGGGGTGGAGCCGCCCTGATAACGGTTCTGGAACTTCCATCTATGGCTTTACGCGTTTTCGGGAGCGCAGCTTCAAGACTGGCACGACGCCTCGTTGGGCTGCGTGCAGCAAGAAAGTGCGCCGTACTCGCTAGATAGAGCCACGCCTATTAACGCCGTGGGCGGTAGCGGCGGCGCAGACCCCGCAGGATACCTTTCCTCTCCCCTAGGGTGTCGCGACCAAACATCCACGCCACAACACCTGCCACGGCGACAATCGCGCAGAAACCAAAGGCTGTCTCAAACCCGTACCTATCCGCCAGGAGACCGATGACGATGGGGCCCAGGATTTGCCCGAAATCGCCTGCCATCTGGAATGTCGACAGCACCTGGCCACCCGAGCGCTGGGAACCAACGATGTCTGCCACAGCCGCCTGCTGCGAAGGGGCGATAAGGCCCGAAGCCGCGCCGGACAGGGCGGAGAGGATGAGCAGGGAAACGATGTTCGTCGCCAAGCCCAGTGTTCCAACGAACAAGGCAGACCCCACGAGGCCCGCCACGATGAGTGGACGGCGCCCCACGCGGTCGGACCAGGAGCCGGAGAATTGCAGGACGATGGCGTTGCCCGCGGCAAAGACCGCCAATGCTATACCCGACGCGGATGCGCCGTTGGCAAAAATCGCAGCGGCAAACAGCGGTAGAACGGCTACGCGCACGCCCATATTGATCCAACCTTGGGCGAAGTTTGACGTCAGCACTGCACGATAAGCAGTGTCCGCCCAGGCCTCCTCTAAACGCATCGGCGGGAGGCTGCGTCGACTCTCATCAGCCTTGGACACAGGCGGCATGAGGCTCCACACGACGAGCGCCGCAATCGCCACACCAACACCGTAGATAAAGAAGGGCCAGCGGAAGCCCAGGAAGGAGAGGCTCGCGCCAACGAGAGGGCCGATGACGTTACCGAGGAGGAAGGACGTGGCATAGGTGGCCGAACAGCGCCCGCGGATGCTGGGTGGGGCGAGGCGCACGATGAGCCCCATCGCCGCGACGGTGAACATCGTCGAACCAATACCGGCGATAGTGCGCAAGGCGACGATCTGCCAGTATTCCTGCGCCACGCCCACGAGGCCGGTGGTAACTGCCACGGTCAGCAATCCCGTCACATACACCCTGCGCGTACCTACGCGGTCGATGAGAAAGCCCGCAGCGGGGGCAAAGATGAGACGGCTGGCAGAAAAGACGGAGACTACGAGACCAGCTGCGGCCATTGAGACGTCAAAGCTGACGATGAACTGCGGCAGCAGCGGCGCAATGAGACCATAGCCTAAGGCGATGATGAACCCGGCGGTGACCATGACCCAGATTTCCCGCGGGATTTTAACCTGCGGTGCTGCAGTATTTTTCATATCGCCACTCACTGTAGCTCATCACGTCAAATGACCGAACGCCTGCTCGAACAACCGTTCGGATCTGTGTGCGGTGATGTCCGTGCCTACCCCTAGTGTGTGGGCCATGAAGAACTACAGCAGCATTCACCAGTCCGTTCAGTCCCCTTTCCCGGCCGACGTGAGTACGAGCGAACTCACCACTGAGATCCTCTACCACCACCATGAAACTCTTCGCTCCATCGAAAGCATCATCCGCCACCCGCGCTCGCTCGCGCGACCCACTCCGCAATGGCGGCCGCCATCAAAGGTGTTGCCACCAGTAGACATACAGGATGGCAAATCACTACCGCTGACCTTTACTGTCTCGCGCCACCGCGTGGGTGAGCGCGCCAAGGCTCGCGTACTGGGCTACGGCGAAAGGCGCGTGCCGTCCTATCTCATTACGGTGCGCATCACCGACCCCACCGGCCGCCCGGTTTCCCCTTCGTTGGCGGAGGCATGGGTGCGCGCCCTAGTCCCAGAGGAGCTCGTCTCCGCAGTGCATGAAATTTCCAGCAGCAGCGCGGCCACGTTTGTGTGGCTGGTGGATAGCGCTTATACCCCGGTGCATTCACCACTCTCGCTCTTCGAAGGCTTCAGCCAGGCTGCGTAATGCGCTCCCTCCGCAGTGCATGAGGCTCAGTCTCGAGCGTTGTATGCCTGCTAGAAGTAGCGCTGCATGCGCTCGAAAAAGTTGCGGGGTGGCTCTTCTTCAAGCGAAAGCGAGAACCGATCCTCTGTTAGCACGCGGCCGAGAGCCGGGCGTGTCTCCGGGAAATCATAGAGGCGGCGGATCGCCCGCGGCGCCAAGCGAATGGAAAAGCAGACCACGAGCACCGTAAAAGTCTTATCAATGATGTCGGAGCTCAAGGTTTGCACTAGGACTGCTAGGCGCTCGTCGCGCAGGATCAGCTCCAGCAATGCCAGAAGTTGGAGGGGCCCTTGCTGCTCGTACTCAGCTGGAAGGAGCAAGGTCGACATAGCGGATAGTAGCCCGGCAACCACGCCTACCCCGGTTCCGGCGAGCATCATGGCCACCATCCGCTTGAACACTCCGCGGCGCGCTAGCCAGCCAAACAGGTAAGCCACCACCACCGCGGTCGGCAGATAGACCAAGAGCAGCGGGTTGTTGATGCTGGCCAGGCACGCGCTCAGGACTGACGTGCCGATTCCTAAGACGGGGCCGTAGACGATTGCGATAAACGCTGTGCCCATCATGTCGAGGTACAAGGGGATGTTGACGTTGAAAATTAACGACGACAACAGCAGGTTCGCCGCCACCGCCAGCAGTGGGTTGATAAGCGCGTGGTTCCCCAAGGAACGCCACTGCGCGGCGATGAACAGCAGTGCACCCAGCAAACTCAGGCACCATGCACCGGTTGATAAGGCGGAATCGAAGACAAAGCCTGCGTGGCCGTAGCTCGGGTCCAGCGTCAGAGCCCAAGCCAGGCACAAGCATGCTAGAGCGAATCCAACACACAGACGCTGGCTGTGCGATGCCTTGTTATCCGGCATTGGCTGCGGCTGCTCCTCTTCGAAGTCGAGAAATAATACCCGCTTACCCTACCGTAGAAGCTCGGTATCGTCTGATTAGTCTGACTCGTTATTCTTCTTCGACGTCTTCGACTTCGTCGTCGTAGTCCTCGTCCTCGTCATCGTCGTCGTCGAAGAGAACGTCGTCCTCATCCTCATCGTCGGCGCCGAAGATGTCATAGACCTCCGGCTCGTCGAAGTCGGAGTCATCGATGCTCACCAGTTGAGCTTCCCAATCCAGGGCTTGATCGGAGACGAGGCTCAGGACGTCAAAGAGGCGGTCGAAGTCAGTGTAGGTTCCCAGCTCGAGGGCCTCGGCGGGAACCTCGATGATGGGGGCTAGCCCGCCGTCTTCGTCTTCCGCGGAGCCGAACAGGGCGACGCGCGCTTCCTCGCTCATGTCCTCGGAGGCCTCGGCCTCCCAAAGCTTGCTGATTGCTTCGTCTTCCAGCTCGTCGAGCTCTTCCTCATCAAAGTCGAAGGAGAGGAAACGCACGACTGCGCTCGGGACGCCGTCGATGGTCTCCACCAGCACGCGCAGCTCCGAGTCGTTGGCCACCTCCGCCACGACGAGGTTCGGATTGAACTCATCCTGGAGAAACTCCAGCTCAGCAATGCGTTCATCGGTGCCCTCCAGCAGGTCACGCAGCACCGTCACCACCTGGTCGGTGGCGATGTGACGCGACACGGCCTCGACTGCATCCTCCACGGAGAACGCCACAGAAACTAAAACGGCCTCGAAGTCCTCATCGTCTTCATCCACATCGGCTGCGGCAATATAGACGTTGGCCGCCGGCAGGATGGGGTCAATTTCCACAAACTGGATTTCCAAATCGGAGGTGATGGGCACGAACATCACATCGTCGTTGACGCGGGACTCAATGCCCTCCCCGTCCAGCGCAGAGGCGATATCTTCAAAAAAGCTCATGTGATTAACATCCGTCCATGTGGGAGTCTCACCCGGGCTGCTGCCAAGGCCCCACACATCTTACCTGCGATCCCCATCAATAGCTCTCCTCATTGAGCAGGAATCCCAGTTCCTTCAGAATCTCCGGGCGCCCAGTGCCCCACTCCAACATGTCGTAGGCCTCCCATGCTTGGCGACGCCCCTCCATCGGCGCCTCCTCCACGCGCGGCTCCACATCGAAAACCATGGTCGAGCGCTCTGGGGCTGTGTACTGCGGCCAATCCTCTCGCGGAGCCCCGCCCCGGATGAATTCGCCCCATTGCGTCTGCATGGCCCCGGTTACGTTCTCCATTTCGGAAGGCTTGGCGATGGTGTTCAGGAAGGAGACGCGCGACGCTCCTGGGTCGCCAAAAATATTGGAGAGCTCCATCGAGTGCATCGCCCCCAATCCCAACCAGCGCAGTGCTGCCGGCGCGAAGTCGAAACGGTACATCCACGTCGGATAGCGCCGTGCGTGTTCGGAGGCCACGCGGACGGTGGGGGCCCAGAAGAGGGCGTCGGTCAGCAAGTCCCCAAAGTCGCGGCGTGAGACCGCACCGCCATATGCCGCAATGACGTCCGGCGCACTCTCCGGATCGAAAGAGGCTAGCAGCCGCAGGGCCGCGCGCTCGCGGGCGCGCTGGCGTTGGAAGAGGAACTTTCCAAAGCTAGCCTCACCGGAGTTGGTTCCCACCAGCAGCGGCACTGGGTGTTGGTTGCCGTCCGCAAAGGCTTCGATGGGATGTTGCGGGATGAGGTCACCGTCGACAGTCGGCGCGTAGCAGGAGTTCAGGTACAGCAACTCGCCCGCGCGCCACATCATGGACTGACCTGAGCGCACCAAGTCCGCGAAATCTTCGCGGCGGAGATCATCCGCTGTGGTATCGCGCGGCAAAGCCATCTTGTGAACCAGCTCGCGGGCCCAAAACACCGACTGCGCACGCGAATGAATCATGCCTATCGGCGGCGACTGCGCAATCGCGCGGTGGAAGAGCCCTTCTGCACGCGGCACCGCCATGAGTGTCAGGACCGCTGCGCCGCCGGCGGATTCGCCCATGAGCGTGACGTTGTCTGGGTCCCCACCGAAGGCAGCGATATTCTCGCGCACCCACTCCAACGCTAAGACCTGATCCGCCACAGCCGGGTTGGCACAGGCCTCTCCGCCCAAGCTGCGGACATCAAGGTAGCCCAAGGCGCCTAAGCGGAAATTCACCGAAACATAGACCACGTCCATCTGGGCTGCGAACTCGAAGCCGCGCAACATCAGCATGTGGGAGGAGCCGACGATAAAACTGCCGCCGTGCAGATACACCACGACGGGCAGCTTCTCCCCTGCCATAGAAGTCGCCGGAGCCCCAGAACTCGCCAAAGTGTCCGAGGGGACGCTGCGGTGTGGGCGGACAATATCGAGGGTCAAGCAATCTTCCGCGCCTTCGATGCGATCCGTCCAGGAATAGACCGGTTGCGGGGCCACGTGCCCGAACTCGCGACAATCCCGGATCCCTTCCCACGCCGGGGCAGGCCGCGGCTCCATGAAACGGTTGGCCCCAGACGTATCAGCGCCGAAAGGGATGCCACGCCACGAGCGCACCGGCGCAGAAATCGGGCGGTCCGGGCGCAAATCTTCCTCAATGCAACCGCGCACCCAACCTCCTGTGGTGAGTACCGTGAGGTCGTCGGCAAGCGCGGTGCGTGCCGCCTCCTGCGCGGCGCGGGCACGGGCATGCAGGGATTCGGCAAGCAAGCGCGCCGCTGCTGCGCTGACCTCACGCGAGGGGGAAGGCTCAAACTCGCTCATGCCTCTTACCCTAATGCGCTAACCTGCTGGCGCGCTGAATAAAACGTTTTCGATACGGTGGTAAACATACAGTTCAGATTCACAATCAGATTTAGTTAAAAAGTTAGGTGAGACAATGTTGGACAATGTCTTTGGCAAGGACAGCAAAGATAAGGCAGTTAGTCGCCGGGAAGCATCGGTCGATCAAGCCGGCTCAGCAGAGGCCGTGGGCACCTTAGAGGTAGACGAGGCCAACCGCATCACGAAGGGATTCCTGGGGGCCATCGACAAGATCGTCTCCGTCCAGTCCTCCGTCATCATCAACTACGTCGAGGGCGTGAAGAAGCGCAATCCCGATGCCAGCCCGGCGGAGCTCCAGGAGCTCATTGACAAGCACTTCATGAACATCATCACCGGTACGGGTGCTGCCGCGGGCGCCTCCGCGGCTATCCCCGGCATCGGCTTGGTCACTGGTGCAGCCACTATTGGCGCGGAATCCTTGGTCTTCCTCGAGGCGGCTGCTTGGTACATTCTGGCTTCCGCGCACCTGCGCGGTGACAACATCCGGGACAAGGAACGCCGCCGCGCCCTGGTCCTAGTGGTGCTCACTGGTTCTCAAGGCAGCGCATTGGTCGATACCTTTGTGGGTGATGCAACCTCGCTCTCCGGAGTCACCTCCGCTGCTACTCTTTCGCGATTCTCCGGCCCCACCCTTAGCGGTCTCAACGGCCGCTTGACCAAGCTATTCATGAAGCAGGCCACCAAGAAACTCAAGTGGGCATGGGTGTCCAAGCTGCTGCCGATGGGTGTGGGCGCGGTACTGGGAACGACCGCCAACCGTAAATTGGGACGCCAAGTGATCAACCATGCGGGCACCCAGCTCTCCCCCCTGCAGGGGGAATAAAAGGGGCGAAACCCGCCCAGGGTAGTGAGCAAACTTACAAGGGCCGTATCATAAGGGGAGACACTTTTCGGGGTGCCTTTCGCACCCGTGGATTGGCCTACTAGAGTCGAACAAAGACAAACTTAGAAGCACAGAAAGAGGCGAGCATCTGCCGTGAGCAACTCGAGCATCTATGGCCCGAATGCGTGGCTGATTGACGAACAGTTTCAGCAGTACTCCAAGGACCCGAACTCCGTAGACAAGGAGTGGCGCGAGTACTTTGAGGCCAACGGGGCACCGAAGTCGGCCGCACAGTCCAAGGCTGCGAACGCTCAATCCAGCACCCCCACCCAGAAGAAGAGCGCGGCACAGGCCGCGCCCAAGAAGAACCAGGCTGAGGAGAAGGCTTCCTCCGCACCCGCGAAGGCTGCGAAGAAGACGGAGAAGAAGTCCGAGTCCCCGCTGGACCGCATCAAGGAAGCACCGGAGCCGGGCTCCCGCGTACTCAAGGGCATGTTTAAGGCCATTGCCAAGAACATGGACGAGTCCCTGGAGATCCCCACCGCTACCACGGTGCGCGATATCCCGGTCAAGCTCATGTGGGAAAACCGCGCGATGATCAACGATCACCTCAAGCGCACCCGCGGCGGCAAGATCTCCTTCACCCACATCCTGGGCTACGCGCTGGTGAAGGCCGTGCAGATCCACCCGGACATGAACGTGCGCTACGAGCTGCAGGACGGCAAGCCCACCGTCGTCCAGCCGGAGCACGTCAACCTGGGCCTGGCCATCGACCTTCCGCAGAAGGATGGCTCCCGCGCCCTCGTCGTGGCTGCCATCAAGGAAGCGGAGAACAAGACCTTCTCCGAGTTCATCGATGCCTACCAGGACATCGTTGACCGCTCCCGCAAGAACAAGCTGACGATGGATGACTTCTCCGGGGTTACCATCAACCTGACCAACCCGGGCGGCATCGGCACCCGCCACTCCATCGCCCGCCTGACCAAGGGCTCCGGCTCCATCATCGGTGTGGGTTCCATGGACTACCCGGCCGAGTTCGCCGGTACCTCTGGCGACCGCTTGGCAGACCTCGGCGTCGGCCGCCTGGTTACCCTGACCTCCACCTACGACCACCGCGTCATTCAGGGCGCGGAGTCTGGTGAGTTCCTGCGCACCGTGGGCCAGCTGATTCTGGACGATGCCTTCTGGGACGAGCTCTTCGAATCGATGGGCGTTCCCTACCAGCCCTTCCGCTGGGCTGCCGACGTCCCCAACACGGGCGTCGACAAGAACACGCGCGTTATGCAGTACATCGAGGCCTACCGCTCCCGTGGCCACCTACTTGCGGACATCAACCCGCTGGGTTGGAAGCAGCCGGGTCTGCCCTGGCCGGATCACCGCGACCTCGACCTGGCTACCCACGGCCTGACCATCTGGGACCTGGACCGCACCTTCAACGTCGGCGGTTTCGGCGGCAAGGAGACCATGACGCTGCGTGAGGTGGTCAGCCGCCTGCGCGCCGCCTACACCCTCAAGGTTGGCTCCGAGTACGCCCACATCCTGGACCGCGATGAGCGCGGCTGGCTGCAGGAGCAGATTGAGGCCGGAATGCCGAAGCCGACCAACTCCGAGCAGAAGTACATCCTGCAGAAGGTCAACGCCGCTGAGGCATTCGAGAACTTCCTGCAGACCAAGTACGTGGGCCAGAAGCGCTTCTCCCTGGAGGGTGCTGAGTCCCTCATCGCCCTGCTGGATTCCATCGTGGACACCGCTGCCGGCCAGGACCTCGACGAGGTCGTCATCGGCATGCCGCACCGCGGCCGCCTCAACGTGCTCTTCAACATCGTGGGCAAGCCGTTGGCGGATATCTTCGGCGAGTTCGATGGCAACTACAAGGGCGGCCAGATGGGCGGCTCCGGTGACGTGAAGTACCACCTGGGCGCTGAGGGCGAGCACCTGCAGATGTTCGGTGACGGCGAAATCAAGGTCACCTTGGCCGCTAACCCGTCTCACCTCGAGGCTGTTGACCCGGTCATGGAAGGTATCGCACGCGCCAAGCAGGACATCCTGGACAAGGGCGCCGGCGCACACACCGTGGTGCCGATCATGCTCCACGGCGATGCTTCCTTCACCGGCCTGGGCGTGGTCCAGGAGACCATCAACCTGTCCCAGCTGCGCGGCTACACCACCGGCGGCACCGTCCACGTTGTGGTCAACAACCAGGTGGGCTTCACCACCACCCCGGACTCCGGCCGCTCCACGCACTACGCCACCGACCTGGCTAAGGGCTTCGACTGCCCGGTCTTCCACGTCAACGGCGACAACCCGGAGGCTGTTGTCTGGGTGGGCAAGCTCGCTACCGAGTACCGCCGTCGCTTTGGCAAGGACGTTTTCATTGACCTCGTGTGCTACCGCCTGCGCGGCCACAACGAGGCCGATGACCCGTCCATGACCCAGCCGCTGCTGTACGACATCATCGATGACCACAAGTCCGTTCGTGAGCGCTACACCGAGGAGCTCATCGGCCGTGGTGACCTCTCCGATGAAGAGGCAGAGGCAGCTGCGCGCGACTTCCACGATCAGATGGAGTCCGTCTTCGCCGACCACAAGAAGGCTGAAGAGGCTGGCCCGAAGGAACAGACCGGTATCACCTCCTCCCAGGAGCTGACCCGTGGTCTGGACACCTCCATCACTGCCGAGGAGATCGCCGAGATTGGTGACGCCTACGGCACCCCTCCGGAGGGCTTCGAGTACCACAAGCGTGTGGCCAAGGTGGCTAAGGACCGCCAGAAGTCTGCTCGCGAGGGCGGCATCGACTGGGGCTGGGGCGAGCTCATCGCCTTCGGTTCCCTGGCTAACGCCGGCAAGGTCGTGCGTCTGGCCGGTGAGGATTCCCGCCGCGGTACCTTCACCCAGCGCCACGCTGTGGCCTTCGACCCGCGCACGGGCAACGAGTACAACCCGGTTGCCCGCCTGGCTGAGTCCAAGGGCAATGGCGGCAAGTTCATGGTCTACAACTCCGCGCTGACCGAGTTCGCTGGCATGGGCTACGAGTACGGCTACACCGTGGGTAACCCGGATGCTGTCGTGGCTTGGGAGGCACAGTTCGGTGACTTCGCCAACGGTGCGCAGACCATCATCGATGAGTACGTCTCCTCCGGTGAGGCCAAGTGGGGCCAGCTCTCCAGCCTGATCCTGCTGCTGCCGCACGGCTACGAAGGCCAGGGCCCGGACCACTCCTCCGCCCGCATTGAGCGCTTCCTGCAGCTATGTGCTGAGGGCTCCATGACCGTGGCCCAGCCGTCTACCCCGGCTAACCACTTCCACCTGCTGCGCCGCCAGGCACTCGGTGAGATGAAGCGCCCGCTGGTGGTCTTCACCCCGAAGTCCATGCTGCGTAACAAGGCCGCGACCTCCTCCGTGGAGGACTTCACTGAGGTCAAGAAGTTCCAGTCCGTCATCAACGATCCGAACTACGTTGACATCAACGGCAAGAAGGTCGGCGATACCGACAAGGTCAAGACCATCATGCTGGTCTCCGGCAAGCTCTACTGGGAGCTGGCCAAGAAGAAGGAAGCCGATGGCCGCGACGACATCGCCATCGTGCGCGTGGAGATGCTCCACCCGATTCCGTTCAACCGCCTGCGTGAGGCTTTCGAGGCCTACCCGAACGCAACGCAGATTCGCTTCGTGCAGGACGAGCCGGCCAACCAGGGCCCGTGGCCGTTCTACAACGAGCACCTGCGCGACCTCATCCCGGATATGCCGGAGATGGTCCGCGTCTCCCGCCGCTCGCAGTCCTCGACTGCTACCGGTAACGCGAAGGTTCACCAGATTGAGCAGAAGAACCTGCTGGAGGAAGCCTTCGACGTCTAAAGGCGCTTAAGCCCCAGGCGCTGGCACACAGCACAGCGACGCTAGCAAGGCCCCGGCCACCACGAACTCACTACGAGCGTGGTGGCCGGGGCTTTTTATTTCGCTAGAAAGACGAGGCCAGGGATGAGGTCTACAAGCCAGCCGAACCGCCGCGGGCGGGCACCGCAACGATCTCGCGCGTAAGTGCAATGTTGCAGTCTCCAGTGTCATATCGACCAACCAGTCCCCCGCGACCATGACCACGCCCCTCCCCTTCGCGCTCACCGTGGAACCTTAATCAGCCTCCCGACGCACCCCCGTGAGCGCGAAGGGAGGCTTGCATGAGATGCCGGCACCACTGGTGGCTTCTTTGACGACGAACACCGGGACGGGATTGTTCAGAAGACTGAAATGGTAGCGGTGT
>NZ_KV796800.1:0-8941 GCF_001809235.1 Corynebacterium sp. HMSC072A04
CGACGTGTCTACTTTCCGGGGGCCAGGCCCAATGCAACCACTTCTTCATTCAGCCGCTGCATCAGACACTCACTTCTTCCGATGACTTTGCGTGTTACCGGACCAACTTTGCTGGCTTCGCGATATAAGTAGTCGCTTGTCCACAGTCCACGATTGGAGTCCATTCCAGATGGAATGTGCTCGTAGCCAGTGACATAGGCCCCACGCTTAAGCGAAACCCGGTGGGTTGACACGGTTGCCCGGTCAAAGAGGGTCAACAGCTGGCCGGTGATACGCACATCGACAGTGCGGCCAACAAGCTGGCGCGGAACGGAGTAGCCCACTGTTGCAACCGTGATGTGGAAATCCGGGGCCACTTTTGCCCGTTTCCATTCGGTGTGTTGCCACGGGGTTGTCGGCAGATCCGTAAGCAGATGCTGTTCGTGTTCTTCAAAGAGATCCCGGCGGCTTGACTGCTGGCTGCGAAACGGCACGGACGTGTTTGATTGCGTCGACGAAGCCCACAATCTTTTCAGTGAGCTCGTCAAGGTTAACACACACTGGTGGCCATTAAGCGGCTCTTCCGGTTTCAGAGTGCGTAGTGAGGTGAGGTTGGCCACGACGAGTTCAGCGGGTCACGGGTCTGACCCCCGACGTGTCTACTTTCCGGGGGCCAGGACCCATCTCCACACCAAAACGGCGCCGGGATGGGTCTTTGCGTGCATGCTGAGCGGGTAGGGCGGGGACTATGGGCCGCTGGCGCCATATGGGGGTGATGAGCTATTCGTAGAGACCCGTGGGCACGTCGCCCTCATCCTCGGTGGAGTAGACATCCAAGGGTGCTGACTCGGCGTCAAGCTCAGTTTCGTTCTGAGCGAGGTAGGACTCAAAACCGATGTCGGGGATATTCGCTGTGAGGAAGGCCAGCACGGCATCGACGGCCATGCGGTGTAGGCCTTCGGTGTTGTTGTGGGTATGCATGTCGATGTCGAGCAGGTTGCTCATCATCGCGTGATTCGTCACCCGGTACATCGTGAGCGCAGAAATCAACGTGAAGATGTCGTTGGCGGAAATGCCTGGGCGGAACGCGCCGGAATCTTGGCCCAGCATAAGCAGCCGGTCTAGGTGGAGGGAGATCTCGGAAACGTCGACAAGCGCCTGCGAGGACTCCAGCACACTGTGGGAGGATTCCATCGTCAGCATCCGAATGGCTTCAGGGTTATCCACATGCTGGCGGAACAACCAATCCACCAAGGTGCGCACGCCCTCGACCGGAACGGCGGAGTTGATCTCCAGGCTGCCCTCCGGCGGGTTGAGGCGCCGCGCCGCCGCCGCCAAGGCTTGCTGGTAGAGGCCCTTCTTGTCCCCGAAGTAGTAGTGGATCATGCGCTTGGACATCCCAGACAGCTTCGACACGGATTCGAGCTTGGTCTCGGCATAGCCGTGCTCAGCAAACTCTGCAATCGCAACATCGATCACGCGCTCAACAGAGCCGGAGTCGACCGATGCAGTCTCAGTGCTCATGGAAAGTCCCGTCTAGTCGATGAATATGCGTACAGTTGTCCACTATGCCGAAAAAAGACGGTCATGGAGCTCAAGTACAAAGAACTCGCATCTTTCGGGGGTAAAATTACACCCCATGGGGGCGAAAAACGGGACTAGGCTGGGAAGGTGAGTACCGAGCCGAAAGGATTCACACATGACTGCTTCCCAACCCGTCAAGATTACCGTGACCGGCGCCGCCGGAAATATCGCTTACTCTCTGCTGTGGCGCATCGCTGCGGGCGATGTCTATGGCAAGGACACCCCGGTGGAGCTGGCTTTGCTGGAAATCCCGGACGCCATTGGCGCAGCTGAGGGCGTGGCGATGGAGCTTCATGATTCCGCATTCCCGCTGGTACGCGGCATCACCGTGACCGATGATCCGAATGTGGCCTTCAAGGACACCAAGGCCGCTTTCCTCGTGGGCTCCCGCCCGCGCACCAAGGGCATGGAGCGCGCAGACCTGCTGGAGGCTAACGGTGCCATCTTTACCGTGCAGGGCAAGGCGCTGAACGACGTCGCCGCGCGCGACGTCCGCGTCCTCGTCGTGGGTAACCCGGCCAACACTAACGCTTATATCGCTGCCAACAGTGCACCGGACCTGGACCCGAGCCAGTTCACCGCGCTCATGCGCCTGGACCACAACCGCACCCAGAGCCAGGTCTCCCTCAAGACGGGCATGCCCACCGCGGAGCTGACCAAGGTTGCCGTCTGGGGCAACCACTCTGCATCCCAGTTCCCGGACCTGACCTTCTCCAACGCCGAGGTTGATGAGACCTGGTACAAGGAAGAAATGATTCCGAAGGTGGCTAAGCGCGGCGCCGAGATCATCGCCGTGCGCGGTAAGTCCTCAGCCGCTTCCGCAGCGTCTGCCGCAGTGGACCACATGCACGACTGGATCCACGGCACCGAGGATTGGCGCACCGCAGCCGTCGTCTCGGATGGCTCCTATGGCGTGGACGAGGGCCTCGTCGCAGGTTTCCCCACCGTCGCCCGCGACGGCAAGTGGGAAATCGTTCAGGGTCTCGAGCTCAACGATTTCCAGAAGGAACGCATCGAGGCCTCGGTTCAGGAGCTGCGTGAGGAGCGCGAGGCTGTAGCCCACCTGCTCAAGGGTTAGGCCTCAAGCACCAAGTTATCGATGAGCCGCACCGGCCCCACCTGCGCCGCAACCAGCGCCAGGCCGGGCCGGTGTTGCGCATCAATGGGCTCGAGCGTGGCCGGGTCCACCACGGTGAGGTAATCCACCATGACGCCGGGGGAGGAGGCGAGCTGGGCTTCAGCCTCCTCGAGGGAAGCACCGTCGTGCAGAGCGAAGAGCGCCTGGGACAGCGCCACGGCTTGCTCTCGCTCGGCAGGGCTCAGGCGAGCGTTGCGGCTGGACTCGGCCACGCCGTCCGCTGCGCGCACGATGGGCGCGCTGATGATCTCCAGCGGCAGGTCGAGGTCCGCCACCAAGCGCCGGATAATGGCCACCTGCTGGGCATCCTTCTGCCCAAAGTAGGCGCGGTCCGGTGAAACGAGGTTGAACAGCTTGCTCACCACGGTGGCCACGCCGTCAAAGTGGCCGGGGCGCGAGGCTCCTTCCAAGACCGAGCCCATTTCACCCGTGCGCACCCACACCCGCGGGGTGTCACCCGGGTACATCTCCTCCACGCCGGGGGCGAAGACGGCATCAACACCCAGCGAGTCCAGCAGCGCGGCATCCGCATCCAGATCGCGCGGGTAAGCGCGGTAGTCTTCGCAGTCGCCCAGGTCGGTGAATTGGAGGGGGTTGACGAAGACCGAGCACACCACGGTGTCGTTCTCTTCGCGGGCACGGCGGATGAGGGAAGAGTGGCCGTCGTGAAGCGCGCCCATCGTGGGCACCAAGCCCACGGTGCCGGAGACTGCGGCGCGGAAGGCACGGAGTTCAGATTTAGTTTTCAGGATCTGCATGGCTTAAAACCCTAGTCCTCGAAGGATTCCTCGGCGTTGGGGAAGGAGCGCTCGTCCACATCCGCTACGTATTCCTTCGCACCTTCCAGTAGCGCACCGCGCAGGTCTGCGTAGCGGCGCACGAAGCGCGGGGCCTTGGGCCCGCCCAGGCCGAAGGCATCGGTCCACACCAGAATCTGGCCATCGGTCTGTGCACCGGCGCCGATGCCGATGGTGGGGATGGGCAGCTCCTTGGTCACCTCCCCAGCCAACGCGGCCGGGACCATCTCCAGCACCACGGCGAAGGCGCCGGCCTCGGCGAGGGCGCGGGCGTCGTCGTGAAGCTTCTCCGCACCGGCACCGCGACCTTGGACCACGAAGCCTCCCAAGGCATGGACCTGCTGGGGTGTGAAACCGATGTGGGCGCAGACCGGGATGCCGGCGGCGACAAGCGCGGCAACAATCGGTGCGCGCTCCGCACCGCCCTCGAGCTTCACGGCCTGCGCGCCGGTTTCCTTCATGACGCGCACCGCGGTCTCGAGCGCCTGGGCGGGGCCGGCTTCATAGGAGCCGAATGGTAAATCCACCACCACGAAGGCACGGGAGGTTGATGCAACCACCGCGCGGGCCAGCGGAATCATCTCATCCAGGGTGAGCGAAAGCGTGGTTTCGCGGCCCAACACCACGTTGGCCAGGGAATCGCCGACGAGCAGGAGATCGACCCCGGCTTCATCGAAGATTTCGGCGGTCATGCAGTCATAGCTCGTCAGGCACGGGAAGGCCTGAGAGTTTTCTTTGGCGCGGGCGAAATGGCGGGTGCGGAGGCGGGCGCGGTGGCCAGGATTGTGAGACATGCCCTTACTCTAGACAGGGCGTTAGTGCCAGTTGACGCACAGGGTAGAGTTGGCCAGGTGACTGATCAGAATAAAGAGCAACTCGTTGGCACCAACCGCGCGGACCAGCTTCCCAAGTCCTGGGAGCCGCAGGCCGTAGAGAAAGACCTCTACGAAGGCTGGGTGAGCGCTGGTTACTTCACCCCGGATGCGTCCTCGGAGGCGGAGCCCTATTCCATCGTGCTGCCGCCGCCGAACGTCACCGGCCAGCTGCACATGGGCCACGCCCTGGACCACACTCTGATCGATTCCATCATCCGCCGCAAGCGCATGCAGGGCTACGCAACTTTGTGGTTGCCGGGCGCTGACCACGCCGGAATTGCTACCCAGACCAAGGTGGAGGCCCGCCTGCGTGAGCAGGAGGGAAAGAAGCGCTGGGACTATGAGCGCGAAGAATTCATCAACAAGGTCTGGGAATGGAAGGAAGAGTTCGGCGGCACCATCCAAAACCAGATGCGCGCCATCGGTGACTCGGTGGACTGGTCCCGCGAGCGCTTCACGCTAGATGATGGCCTCTCCCGCGCCGTCCAGACCATCTTCAAGACCCTCTACGACGAGGACCTGATCTATCAGGCCAACCGCCTGGTCAACTGGTCCCCGGTGCTGGAGACCGCCGTCTCCGACATCGAAGTCGTCTACAAGGACGTCGAGGGCGAGCTTGTCTCCATCCGCTATGGCTCGCTGAACGACGATGAACCGCACCTCATCGTGGCCACCACCCGTGTGGAAACGATGCTGGGCGACGTCGCCATTGCCGTCCACCCCGAGGACGAGCGCTACGCCCACCTGGTGGGCCAGGAGCTGCCGCACCCCTTCCGCGATGACTTGAGTCTGAAGATCATCGCCGATGACTACGTGGACATGGAATTCGGTACCGGTGCCGTGAAGATCACCCCGGCACACGATCCGAATGACTATGCCATGGGCCTGCGCCATGACCTGGACATGCCCACCATCATGGACACCACCGGACACATCGCGAACACCGGCACGAAGTTTGACGGCCTGACCCGCGAAGAGGCCCGCGTGGAGATCCGCGAGGCGCTGCGCGAACAGGGGCGCATCGTCAAGGAAATCCGCCCCTACGTCCACTCCGTGGGCCACTCGGAGCGCTCCGGCGAGCCGATTGAGCCGCGCCTGAGCCTGCAGTGGTTCGTGGCCGTGGAGAAGATGGCGAAGATGTCCGGCGATGCCGTCCGCGAAGGCGATACCACCATCCACCCGAAGTCCCTGGAGCCGCGCTACTTCGAGTGGGTCGATGACATGCACGACTGGTGCATCTCCCGCCAGCTGTGGTGGGGCCACCGCATCCCCATTTGGTACGGGCCAGAACGCACAAGTGCGTCTGGCGAAGTGGAACGAGACATCATCTGCCTCGGCCCCGACGAGGAAGCGCCGGAAGGCTACGTCCAGGACCCGGACGTTCTGGATACCTGGTTCTCCTCTGCGCTGTGGCCTTTCTCCACGATGGGCTGGCCGGAGAAGACCGCCGATCTGGAGAAGTTCTTCCCCACGAACGTGCTCGTTACCGCCTATGACATCCTCTTCTTCTGGGTCGCCCGCATGATGATGTTCGGCACCTTCGCCGGCGCCCACACTCCGGAGTTGCTCGGTGCGGGCAAGGATGGCCGCCCGCAGGTACCGTTCACCGATATCTACCTCCACGGCCTGGTGCGCGATGAGCAGGGCCGCAAGATGTCGAAGTCCCTGGGCAACGGCATCGACCCGATGGATTGGGTGCGCGACTATGGTGCGGACGCACTGCGTTTCACCCTGGCCCGCGGTGCCAACCCGGGCGTGGACCTGCCGCTGGCTGTCGACGCCGCCGCTGCCGGCCGCAACTTCGCCACCAAGCTCTTCAACGCCACCAAGTTCGCGCTCATGAACGGCGCGGGTGTTGCGGAGTTGCCGGCACGCGACGCGCTGACCGACGCCGACCGCTGGATCCTCGACCGCTCCGAGGAGGTCCGCGCCAAGGTCGACGCCTACCTGGACGACTACCAGTTTGCCAAGGCCAACGAGCTGCTCTACCACTTCGTGTGGGATGAGCTGTGTGACTGGTACCTGGAGATTGCCAAGACCCAGATCCCGCGCGACTTCGATGCGGCGAGCGCCGAGGAGCAGGCAACCGGACGCACGACTCAGATCGTTCTGGGCCGCGTGCTTGACCTGGTTCTGCGCTTGCTGCACCCGACCATGCCTTTCGTCACCGAGGTCCTGTGGAAGGCTCTGACTGGTGGGGAGACCATCGTCACCGCGCAGTGGCCTACCCAGGAGCACACCAACGGTGGCGCGGAGAAGGATGAGGTGGCTGCCCGCCGCATTCAGGACGCCGACAAGCTCATCACCGAGCTGCGTCGCTTCCGCTCCGATCAGGGGGTGAAGCCTTCCCAGAAGGTCCCGGGCCGCCTCGACTTCGCCGCGGCTGACCTGCAGGAGCAGGAGGGGCTCATCCGCAACCTGGCCAATACTACGGAGCCGGGCGAGGACTTCACCGCCTCCGCTTCCATCGAGGTGCGCCTGTCCCAGGCCACCGTCGAGGTCGCTCTGGATACCTCCGGTGCCGTCGACGTCGCCGCTGAGCGCAAGCGCCTAGAAAAGGACCTGGCCAAGGCCCAGAAGGAACTGGACCAGACCGGCAAGAAGCTGGGCAACGAGGCCTTCCTGTCGAAGGCGCCGGAGGCAGTCGTGGAGAAGATCCGCGTGCGCCAGCAGGTGGCCCAGGAGGAGGTCGAGCGCATCACCGCACGTCTGGAGGGACTCAAGTAGTGGCGGAGGAGAAGGACCGCGAGGAATTTGAGGTCGTCGATGCCCTCGCGGAGGGCACCGATGGTGGGCCGGTGGAAATCACCGACTCCGGCCTGACCCTCAACCTCGGCGGCGAGGAGAATTACGAGGAGGCCGCCCCGGAGCAGGCCACGCCGGAAGAACTCGCGGAGCTGGCCGAGGTCACCGCGGAGCTCAACGCACGTGCCCCGGAGACCATTATCGAGCCGAGCCTCGAGCGCATCGAGATGCTCATGGATCTCTTGGGCAACCCGGAGCGTTCCTTCCACGTCATCCACGTCGCTGGTACCAACGGTAAGTCTTCGACCGCCCGCATGATCGATTCGCTGCTGCGTGCCTTCCACCGCCGCGTCGGGCTAGTGACCAGCCCGCACCTGCAGTTGGTCACCGAGCGCATCGGCATCGACGGCCACCCCATCCACCCGCGCGACTTCGTGCGCATCTGGCGTGAAATCAAGCCTTATGTGGAGATGGTAGATTCCCGCTCCGACATTCCCATGTCCACCTTCGAGGTGCTTGTTGCTATCTCCTACGCAGCCTTCGCCGATGCACCCATCGACGTCGCTGTCGTCGAGGTTGGCCTCGGCGGCACGTGGGATGCCACCAACGTGGTCAATGCTGAGGTGGCCGTGGTCATGCCGGTAGGCCTCGACCACACGGACTACCTCGGTGACACCATCACGGAGATCGCCGGTGAAAAGGCCGGCATCATCAAGGCTCGCGAACATGACGCCGACGATGTCATCGCCCCGGGCGAAAACATCGCCGTCGTTGCTGAACAAGACCCCGAGGCGATGCGCGTTATCCTGCAGCGCACGGTAGACGTCGGCGCCGGCGTAGCCCGAGCAGGCTCCGAATTCGCCGCGCTGGAATCGCGCATCGCAGTGGGCGGCCAGCAGCTGACCATCCAGGGCCTGGGCGGGATGTACGAAGACATCTTCCTGCCGCTGCACGGCGAGCACCAAGCCAAGAACGCGGCCGTGGCCTTGGCTGCGGTGGAGGCTTTCTTCGGGGCGTCGGCAGGCAATCAGCTAGACATTGCTTCGGTGCGCACCGGCTTTGCCAAGGCCATTTCCCCCGGCCGTCTGGAGCGCGTGCGCACCAGCCCCACGACTTTCCTTGACGCCTGCCACAACCCGCACGGCGCCAAGGCTTTGGCTGCAGCCCTCGACCGCGACTTCGATTTCGCGCGCCTCATCGGCGTGGTGTCCATCTTCACGGACAAGGACGCTGCCGGCATCCTCACCGCCCTGGAGGCGGTTCTCACGGAAGTCGTGATTACGCAGAACACCTCCCCGCGCGCCCGCGATGCCTATGAACTCGCGGAGCTGGCCCGCGATATCTTCGGCGAGGAGCGCGTGTATGTTGAGCCTGACCTGCCCAGCGCCTACACCCAGGCTGTCGAATTGGCGGAGGACGCCGACGTGCAATCAGGTTCCGGCATCGTGATTACTGGTTCGGTCGTCACTGCCGGTGACGCCCGCGCACTCTTTGGAAAGGAACCCGCATGAGCTCCCGTAAACCCGTCCCCGAGGACGAGATCGGCCCGCTGGGCTTGGGCCAGGCACCGGCCAAGGATCCCCTCAAGCAGTTCGGCGGCATGGTAGTGGCCAGCTCCCTGACGTTGGAGCTGCTCACCCTGGTCCTCGCATTGCCGATGCTGTACAAGCTTTATGACGGCACCCTGTGGACCCCGTTCAACTATGGCGTGGTGATCGTCTTCATGGTGCTGCTCTTGGCTTCCTTCCCCTTCATGAACAAGCCGTGGATCGTCGGGGTGCAGATTGTCCTCCACATTATCGGCATTGTTCTCGGCTTCATGG
>NZ_KV796801.1:0-1864 GCF_001809235.1 Corynebacterium sp. HMSC072A04
CGCAAATCCACACGAAATGTCCCTTAAGCCAAAGACATCAATAAGGCCACATCAGAAGAAAACTGATCAACCAGCAGAAAACCTGAGCAGAAAACATAAAAGGCGCTCACACAGTGAGCGCCTTGTGGAGCATAGGAGAATCGAACTCCTGACCTTCTGCTTGCAAAGCAGATGCTCTACCAATTGAGCTAATGCCCCAGCAGCTACATAGCGTACTCCTTGTGCGCCCATCTACGAAATCATGACTGGCAGCATAGTCCCCACCAAGCGCGGTAACTTTCGTCACTTTAGTTAACTCACACCTCATTAGTTGCGTGTCACCACGGAATACAGCACGCGAAAGAGGGACAATGAGTCGTCTCTGAAACTTAAGTGGAAGGTTGTCATGCGCCGAATATTCCTGCGCTCCGTAGCCGCACTCACGTTGGCTGCCACCGTCACGGTCCCACAGCAAGCAACTGCCCAGGAGCTGCCCCCGCTCCCGCAGCCATCCATCCCACAGCCACAATTTCCGACTGTGCAGGACATGCGCAAAGAAGTAGACCGCATTGAGTACGAGGCCTACAAGGCGCTGCCCAAGGAGCTTCAGAACAATGCCGTCTTTGCCGGGTCCTCACGCCCGGCGGCGACCCAGAGCACCACGCCACAAGCAGACAATCCCAACCAGACTGAGAAGGCGAAGTCCCAATCAATAGCGGACGAAACCTGCTCTAATTGTGTAGCCATCACTTACGACGATGGCCCCGATGCATTGACGGGCCAGCTTCTCGACACCTTGAAGGCCAAGGACACCCACGCTAGCTTCATGGTCCTAGCTCCTCATGCCTATTCCCATCCCGAGCTCCTCCGCCGTATGAAAGCGGAGGGCCACACCGTGGGCAACCACACCGACACACACCGCGAACTAGACAAGCTTCCCGCGAATGAGGTTGAGGCCGAAATCAAATCAGGCGCCGCAGCCATCAAGGCAGCAACTAGCGAAAGCCCTCGTTGGGTGCGACCACCCTACGGTGCAACGAACCAGACAGTCGCTAACGCGGCCAAGAACAACGGACAAGCGCAAGCCCTGTGGAGTGTAGACACCCTAGATTGGAAGGACCGCAACTCCGACCATATCTGCGCTGCAGCCGTAGACGGCGCCCAAGCAGGCGACATCATCCTCATGCATGACATTCACGTCACGACAGTTGATGCCGCCCCATGCGTTATTGACGGCCTCCGGGCCAGAGGTTTAGAGCCAGTATCGCTGGACACCCTAATCCCTAACCCTGAACCTGGACGCCAGTACCTCAGCAGGTAGACCACAAGGTAACAACCCAACATCAACTCATGCCGTAGGTGCAAGCTAACACAAGTAGCTTGCCCTACGGCATTGTCTTTGCGTAGATCCGTCTGAGGTCGCAGCCCTGGCTTAAGGGACATTTCGTGTGGATAAACCGGTACGGTTTCCTGGAACAGCCTGGGATAATGCGGTGATCTTGATTTTGAATCGGTTCCAACAGCCCGATCGATGGAATCAACACCGGATAGTCCTAGGTCTGTGATAGGAGGACTGCTGCTGGTGCGGTAAGGCCAATTCCTATGGCTAATAGGAATCGGCCGTCGTGTGACATGTGCGGCCACGGACTGGTTAAGAACGGCAAAACCGCGGCAGGAACCCAACGCTGGCTGTGTCCTCAGTGCAACGTTTCATCGATTAATACCCGCGCACACACCAGCGAGATTCGGCACTTCAAAATCTTTATTGACTGGATTCTTTCCGGTGAATCCGCAGACCATTTAGCTAAACGCCTTGGGGTAACCAGACGAACGTTGACCCGATGGTTCAAGCTTTTGTGGTTTATCACCGTGCCCACGTCTACTG
>NZ_KV796801.1:1964-2206 GCF_001809235.1 Corynebacterium sp. HMSC072A04
TATCGTCACCACCGACGGGGCAGGCGGAGCGCTCAAGGCACTGCGCATTAAATGGCCCGACGTGAAAATCCAGCGGTGCCTAGTTCACGTCCAGCGCAACACTTTCGCCGATATCAGCCGCAACCCGATTCACCCAGCGCATAAAGCAATCCGGAAACTGGGCTACATGCTTGTTCAGGTACACAACCGTGAAGATGTTGCGCGGTTTACTGCTGCAGTCCACCACACCCGCATCACCTTTG
>NZ_KV796802.1:0-9846 GCF_001809235.1 Corynebacterium sp. HMSC072A04
GGAAGAGCCGAAGGCAGAGGACAAGCCGGCTGCTTCCCAGTCCTCCGAGCCGAAGACTTCTGAGACCTCCACGAAGGTCAACAACGGCGATAACGTCCCGTATGTCACCCCGCTGGTGCGCAAGCTGGCTGAGAAGCACGGCGTAGACCTCTCCACCGTCTCCGGCACTGGCGTCGGTGGCCGCATCCGCAAGCAGGACGTCCTGGCCGCCGCCGGCGAAGGTGAGGCACCGGCTTCCTCCGCTAGCGCCTCCTCCAGCAACCCGCGCGCTCGCTGGTCCACCAAGTCCGTGGATCCGGAGAAGCAGGAGCTCATCGGCACCACCCAGAAGGTCAACCGTATCCGCGAGATCACGGCGACCAAGATGGTTGAGGCCCTCCAGATTTCCGCTCAGCTGACCCACGTCCAGGAAGTCGATATGACCGCCATCTGGGATATGCGCAAGCAGTCCAAGCAGGCGTTCATCGACAAGTACGAGGCCAACCTCTCCTTCCTGCCGTTCATCGTGAAGGCCACCGTTGAGGCACTGGTCTCCCACCCGAACGTCAACGCGTCCTACAACCCGGAGACCAAGGAGATGACCTACCACGCTGACGTCAACGTGGCCATCGCCGTGGATACTCCGCGTGGCCTGCTGACCCCGGTCATCCACAAGGCCCAGGAGCTGACGCTGCCGGAGATCGCTCAGAAGATCGCCGAGCTGGCTGATAAGGCCCGCAACAACAAGCTCAAGCCGAACGATCTGACCGGTGCAACCTTCACCGTGACCAACATCGGCTCCGAGGGCGCCCTGCTGGATACCCCGATTCTGGTTCCGCCGCAGGCTGGCATCCTGGGCACCGCCGCTATTACCAAGCGCGCGGTCGTCGTGACCGAGGACGGCCAGGACGCCATCGCCATCCGCCAGATGTGCTACCTGCCGTTCACCTACGACCACCAGGTGGTCGATGGTGCCGACGCTGGCCGCTTCATCACGACCATCAAGGACCGCCTCGAAACCGCAGATTTCGAAGCCGACCTTGACCTCTAAGCCCTAGAGCCAAGCCCTAGGCTTGCTCCCCTGCCACTGCGGCGGGGGAGCTTCGTCGTTTTCCACCCGGCTTTCCTCCACCCCCGCAAACACAGCTCGGTGACATCGCTCAGTGGCGCCGCAACTGCCCTATCTGCCAAAACTATTGCCCGGTTTTCAGAGATCGGCGCTAAGTTTGGCAGATAGGCGCGTTTTCTTTAACCGTCTTGCCACCAAGACCTAACCTCTGTGACTCAGCACACTAGACTGTGCAGCATGGTTTCTCAGAAATGGTTCCGCGTCGCTCTCGGCATGTTCCTCGTCGCGTGCGGCGCTAATCTTTTCGCCCCCATGGTCGTGGTCTACCAAGTCACCACCGATTTGGGGGTTCTGCAGACGACCTTCCTCTTTGGCATTTACGCCCTCGGCATCATGGTGGCACTTTTCATTGGCGGTCCTCTCTCGGATTCGCTGGGACGCCGCGCTGTCATGCGCCCAGCCGTCCTCACCACCACTGCGGGCTCACTGGTCTTCCTCGGCGGCGCAGGCGGTGCCTTCCTCCCCTTGCTGATCGGACGCCTGTGTGCCGGGGCGGCAGTGGGACTGGCCATGTCTTCCGGCGCTGCCTGGATCAAGGAGCTCAGCACCCACCTCAGCGTGGGCGCCAAGCGTTCTTCCATTGCTCTTTCGGCTGGCTTCGCGTCGGCACCTGGCGTAGCCGGTATCGCCGCAGAGTTCCTCCCCTGGCCCACCGTCCTGCCTTATCTATTGCATATCGGCCTAGCACTCATCGTGGTTCCACTCGTGTGGACGGTGCCCGAAAAGCGCACCGAACAGCCACAGCCTCATTCACAGCCACGGCGCCGTTCCTTAATCCCCACCAGCCTGATTACCCCCCGCTACCTACCGGTCGTGGCCTATGCCCCGTGGGTCTTTGGCTCCGCCACCACTGCCTTCGTCTTCCTCCCCTCACAGCTCAGTGAGCACCTGCGCCACCCCATTCTCATTGCCGGGCTCTGTGCGCTACTCACCATGGGAAGCGGCGTGGTAATCCAGCAGCTAGCGGGCCGCATCCGCGTAACCGCGTTCCACGGCATGGTGCTGGCCGCGATAGGCATGGTCCTGTGTCTCATCGTCGTCGCGGCGGCACACCACGGCTGGGCGGTATTCCTCCTGCCCCTCGCGGCCATCATCATGGGCAGCTCCTATGGAATTGGCATGCTCAGCGGGCTCGCAGAAACTCAAGCCATTGCCCACCCAGCGGAACTCGGCGCGGCAACGGGGGTGTTTTATTCGCTGACCTACCTCGGCTTCTTTGCCCCGTTCATCCTCTCGCTTTTGGGCCCTGTCACGGGGTATTCCACCGCCTTCATCATCGGGTTCGCAGTCGCGGCGCTGACTGCCGTGACGCTACATCTCCGAATCAGGGGTAACCGGGGTTAATGTCATGGCATACGCTTTATACTTGGAGCAGTTTAGGTCACACAAACTAACGCCACGAAGGAGATTCACTATATGGATTTCATCTCTCGTCATCTCGGCCCGGATGCAGCCGAGCGTGAAACGATGCTCAAGGCTCTGGGCTACGACAGCGTCGATGCGCTGGTCGATGCCGCCCTGCCAGCCTCCATCCGCGCCACCGAGGCGCTCAACCTCCCGGAGGCTTTGAGCGAAGATGAGGCGCAGGCGAAGCTGCGCGAGTACGCCTCCCAGAACGTCGTGCTGAAGTCCTTCTATGGCCAGGGTTACTCCGATGCCCTCACCCCGGCGGTCATTCGCCGCGGGCTGCTGGAGGATGCCGGATGGTACACCGCCTACACGCCCTACCAGCCGGAGATCTCGCAGGGCCGCCTCGAGGCACTGCTGAACTTCCAGACCATGATCGAGTCCCTGACCGGCCTTCCCATCGCGAACGCCTCGCTTCTCGACGAAGCCTCTGCCACCGCCGAAGCCGTCGGACTGATGGCCCGCGCGGTGAAGAAGGGCCGCCGCGTGCTGTTGGATTCGCGCTTGCACCCGCAGGTCCTGACCGTGGCCGCTGAGCGCGCCCGCGCCATCGAGCTCGAGGTCGAGATTGCTGATGTCCGCGATGGCATCGTCGGCGAAGACCTCGTCGGTGCAGTTCTGGCCTACACCGGAACCGAGGGCGATATCGTCGACCCGCGCGCCGCCATCGAGGAGCTGCACACCCGCGGCGCCCTGGCCGCCGTCGTGGCCGACCCGCTGTCGCTGCTCCTTCTGGAGGCACCTGGTTCGATGGGCGCAGACATCGTCCTTGGCTCCTCGCAGCGCTTCGGCGTCCCGCTCTTCTTCGGCGGCCCGCACGCGGCCTTCATGTCCGTCACGGATAAGCTCAAGCGCCAGCTTCCGGGCCGCATCGTGGGCGTGTCCAAGGACGCCGCCGGCCGCCCCGCTTATCGTCTGGCGCTGCAAACCCGCGAGCAGCACATCCGCCGCGAGCGCGCCACCTCCAATATCTGTACCGCCCAGGCTCTCCTGGCCAACGTGGCCTCGATGTACGCCGTCTACCACGGCCCGCAGGGGCTGAAGGAGATTGCCCAGCGCGTGCATGACCGCGCTTCTGCTTTCGCTGCGGCTGTCACCGGCGCAGGCAAGGAGATTGTCTCCCGCGACTTCTTTGACACCGTGACCGTCACCGGCGTGGATGCCGCCGCCATCAAGACCCAGCTGCAGGAGCAGGGCTACCTGGTGCGCGCCATCGGCTCCGACAAGGTCTCGGTCTCCTTCGGCGAGTCCGCTACCAACGAGGACGTCAACACCCTTGCCGCTGCCTTCGACGCCGAGGCCTCCACTAACTCCGAGCCAGCCATGTCTGGCTCCTTCGAGATTCCGTCCGCCGTCCAGCGTTCCGAGGAGCCGCTGCAGCACGAGATCTTCAACTCCCTCCACTCCGAGACCCAGATGCTGCGCTACCTGCGCACCCTGGCGGATAAGGACCTGGCACTCGACCGCACCATGATCCCGCTGGGCTCGTGCACGATGAAGCTCAACCCCACCTCTGCCATGGAGCCCATCTCCTGGCCGGAGTTCGCGGGCATCCACCCGTATGCCCCGGAGGAGACCACCGCTGGTTGGCGCGCGCTGATCGACGAGCTCGAGTCCTGGCTCGCCGATATCACCGGCTACGCCCAGGTTTCGATCCAGCCCAACGCCGGTTCCCAGGGTGAGCTGGCCGGCCTGCTGGCCATCCGCCGCTACCACGTGGCCAACGGCGACCACGGCCGCGATGTCATCCTCATTCCGGCATCCGCGCACGGCACCAACGCCGCGTCGGCGACCCTGGCCAACCTGCGCGTTGTCGTGGTCAAGACCGCTGACGATGGCTCCATCGACGTCGCCGACCTCGACGCCAAGATTGAGCAGCACGGCGAGCACATCGCCGGCATCATGATTACCTACCCTTCCACCCACGGCGTCTTCGACCCGGAGGTACGCGAGGTCTGCGACAAGGTCCACGCGGCCGGCGGCCAGGTCTACATCGACGGCGCGAACATGAACGCGCTGGCCGGTTGGGCCCGCCCGGGTGCTTTTGGTGGCGATGTGTCTCACCTGAACCTGCACAAGACCTTCACCATCCCGCACGGCGGAGGTGGCCCGGGTGTGGGCCCGGTGGGCGTCGCCAAGCACTTGGTGCCCTTCCTGCCAACGGATGCCAACGACCCACAGCTGGACCCGGCACAGCCGGCCGTGGAGGGAACCGGCGTGCCGTCCACCGCATCGCGCTACGGCTCCGCCGGCGTGCTGCCAATCTCCTGGTCCTACCTGGCCATGGTGGGCGCGCAAGGGCTCACGGAGGCCACGAGCCACGCCATCCTCGGCGCGAACTACCTGGCGCAGAACCTGAAGGATTCCTTCCCGGTTCTCTACACGGGCAATGCCGGCCTGGTTGCCCACGAATGCATCTTTGACCTGCGCGAGCTGACCGACGCCTCCGGCGTCACCGCCGCCGATGTAGCCAAGCGCCTCGTGGACTACGGCTTCCACGCGCCGACCCTGTCCTTCCCGGTGGCCGGCACCCTCATGGTGGAGCCGACCGAGTCCGAGGACCTGGGTGAGCTGGACCGCTTCATCGAAGCCATGCGCTCCATCCGCGCCGAGATCCAGGAGATCATCGACGGCAAGGTGGCCTACGAGGACTCCGTCATCCACCACGCACCGTTCACGGCCGAGGCCGTGTCGGACGATGAATGGGACTTCACCTTCACCCGCCAGCAGGCCGCCTACCCGGTGACCTCCCTGCGCGCTAACAAGTACTTCCCGCCGGTGCGCCGCATCGACGAGGCTTACGGTGACCGCAACCTGGTGTGCACCTGCCCGCCGCCAGAGGCTTTTGACTACTCCGACGACAACCAGGAGGTTTAATCAATGACTGACTACCTGCACTCCCCGCTGCATGCTGAGCACGAGAAACTCGGCGCCACCTTCACCCCCTTCGGACCGTGGGAGATGCCGCTGAAGTATGACAACGAGCTCGAGGAGCACCGCGCGGTACGTAATGCCGCAGGCCTCTTCGATCTCTCCCACATGGGTGAAATCTGGGTCAACGGCCCGGACGCCGCCGAGTTCCTCTCCTATTGCTTCATCTCCAACCTCACCACGCTTAAGGAGGGCAAGGCGAAGTACTCCATGATCTGCGCGGAGGATGGCGGCATCATCGATGACCTCATCACCTACCGCTTGGAGGAGACCAAGTTCCTCGTCGTGCCCAATGCTGGCAACGCCGACACCGTGTGGGAAGCGCTCAACGAGCGCGCCGAGGGCTTCGATGTGGACCTGAAGAACGAGTCCCGCGATGTGGCGATGATCGCCGTCCAGGGCCCAAAGGCGCTGGAGATCCTTGTCCCGCTGGTGGAGGACACCAAGCAGCAGGCTGTCATGGACCTGCCCTACTATGCCGCGATGACCGGCAAGGTGGCCCGCAAGTACGCGTTTATCTGCCGCACCGGCTACACCGGTGAGGATGGCTTCGAGCTCATCGTCTACAACTCCGATGCCCCGGAGCTGTGGGAAGAGCTGCTCAAGGCCGGCGAGGAATACGGCATCAAGCCCTGCGGCTTGGCAGCACGCGACTCGTTGCGCTTGGAGGCAGGCATGCCGCTTTACGGCAACGAGCTCACCCGCGATATCACTCCGGTGGAAGCCGGAATGTCCCGCGCCTTTGCCAAGAAGGAGCAGGACTTTGTGGGCGCTGAGGTGCTGCGCCAGCGCGCCGAGGAGGGCCCGCAGGCCGTCATCACCGGACTTGTCTCCTCCCAGCGCCGCGCGGCCCGTGCCGGCTCCGAGGTGTATGTGGGTGAGAACAAGGTGGGCACGGTGACCTCCGGCCAGCCCTCCCCCACTCTGGGACACCCGGTGGCGCTCGCTCTCATCGATACCGCCGCTGGCCTCGAGCCGGGTGCTGCCGTGGAGGTAGACATCCGCGGCAAGCGCTACCCCTTCGAGGTTTCCGCGCTGCCCTTCTACAAGCGCGATAAGTAAACTCCACTACTGAAGTCAACTACCGAAAGGACACCCCTTCTCATGGCTAACCTTCCTTCCGATTTCTCCTACTCCGAGGACCACGAGTGGATCAACGCCACCGCTGACTCCGTCGTTGGTTCTACCGTCCGTATTGGCATCACCTCCGTGGCCGCTGACCGCCTGGGTGAGGTCGTCTTCGCTGAGCTGCCGGCCGTGGGTGACACCGTCGAGCACGGCGAGACCTGCGGCGAGGTGGAGTCCACCAAGTCCGTGTCTGACCTCTACTCCCCGGTCACCGGCACCGTGACCGCCGTCAACGAGGACGTGCACGATGACTATGCAGTCATCAACAACGATCCCTTCGGTGAGGGCTGGCTCTTCGAGGTCGAGGTCACCGAGGTCGGCGAGCTGATGACCGCCGACGAGTACGCTTCCGCCAACGGCGTCGATTAAAAAAGCGCTTGAGCAGCGCACACTCAGCCCCTTTCTGGCTGAATCTTCGCGGGGTTTAGGATTGGGTTCATGACTGCTCCCCGCGAACCTTTCTTTCCCGCTGATCGCTCCATCCGCGCTTCCGACGAACCACTGGAGATCCGCCGCTTGGGCCGCATGGGCTACCAAGAGGCCTGGGATCTGCAGGCCGAGCTCGCGGCGGCGCGGGCGGCGGGCACACAGGGTGATGTCATCCTCGTGGTGGAGCACCCCAACGTCTACACCGCCGGCAAGCGCACGCAGCCGGAGGATATGCCTGATAATGGCCTGCCGGTCATCGATGTTGACCGTGGCGGGCGCATCACTTGGCACGGCGAGGGCCAGTTGGTGGTCTACCCCATTATCAAGCTGGCCGAGCCGGTAGACGTTGTCGATTACGTCCGCCGCCTTGAGGAGGCCATCATCCAAGCCGTCCGTGAACTCGGTGTGAGCACCGCTGGGCGCATCGATGGCCGCTCTGGCGTATGGGTTCCTTCCACCACCCAGGCTGCCGACCCAGCCGCCCCGAAGCGCGACCGTAAGCTCGGCGCCTTGGGTATTCGCGTGACCCGCGGCGTGACCATGCACGGCCTAGCGCTCAACTGCACCAATACCCTGGAGTACTACGAGCACATCGTGGCCTGTGGCATCGATGATGCGGATGTATCCACGCTGTCGCTTGAGCTCGGCCGCCCAGTGACCATGGAGGAAGCGGAAGCCCCGCTTCTCGACGCCCTCCTCAAAGCCCTCTCCGGGGAACTAACGGTGGCCGACCACACCTTTGCCTCGGCCCCTGATCCCATCAAAGTGGCCAACGAGAAGGCCCGCCAAGCCCGCAAAGCCGCGCAAGAAAAATAGCGGCTACCCTCGGTGGAATAAAGCAACCACCCGCTGGGCTTGTATTAGAAAGAGCTAGTTCAACACCTAAAGTGAGGTTTCGTGACTGTTAAGCCTGAAGGACGCAAGATGCTCCGCATTGAGAAGAAGAATGCGGAGTCTCCCATCGAACAGAAGCCGCGTTGGATCCGCAACCAGGTTCGCACCGGCCCTGGGTATGAGGACATGAAATCTCGCGTGTCTGGTGCTTCCCTGCACACCGTGTGTCAGGAGGCTGGCTGCCCCAATATTCATGAGTGCTGGGAATCGCGCGAGGCCACCTTCCTCATCGGCGGTGACAAGTGCACCCGCCGCTGCGATTTCTGCGATATCGCCACCGGCAAGCCGGAGGAACTGGACCGAGACGAGCCGCGTCGTGTGGCAGAGAACATCCAGGAGATGGACCTCAACTACACCACCATTACCGGTGTGACCCGCGATGATCTGCCTGACGAGGGCGCCTGGCTCTACGCCGAGGTGGTGCGCAAGATTCATGAGCTCAACCCGTACACCGGCGTGGAGAACCTCACCCCGGACTTCTCCGGTAAGCCGGACCTGCTCCAGGAGGTCTTTGAGGCCCGCCCTGAGGTCTTTGCTCACAACTTGGAGACGGTGCCGCGCATCTTCAAGCGCATCCGCCCAGCCTTCCGCTATGAGCGTTCCCTCGACGTCATCCGCCAGGCCCACGACTTTGGCTTGATCACCAAGTCCAACCTCATCCTGGGTATGGGCGAAACCGCCGAAGAAATCGAGGAAGCACTGCGCGACCTGCGCTCGGCAGGCTGCGACATCATCACGATTACCCAGTACCTGCGCCCTGGCCCGCGCTTCCACCCCATCGAGCGCTGGGTGCGTCCAGAGGAGTTCGTGGAGCACTCCAAGTTGGCCAAGGAGCTCGGCTTCGGCGGCGTCATGTCTGGCCCGCTGGTCCGCTCCTCCTACCGGGCTGGCCGGCTTTACGTGCAGGCCATGGAGGCACGCGGTCTCGAGCTTCCGGAGAACCTGAAGCACCTAGCGGAGACGTCCCAGGGCGCTACCGCCCAGGAAGCTTCCACCCTGCTGGAGAAGTACGGCCCCTCCGAGGAAACTCCGGTCACCACGCGCATGGCTAAGACCCCCGCACAGTCCAACTCTGTTGCTGCTACCATCCGCTAACGCGTTTCTCTTTTTATTCCCCTTGCCCTTAAAGTAGGAGACATGGCTAAGGACGATAAGGCGTCGCTCAAGGACGCGAAGAAGCAAGAGCGGGCGGCCAAGCGCGCCCAGCGCAAGCAGAACTGGTCACAGATGTGGCAAGCGTTCAACATGCAGCGCAAGCAGGACAAGGCTCTCATCCCCATCATGCTGGCTGCATTCTTGGGCATGGGCTTGCTCTTCTTCCTTATCGGCACGCTTTTCAACGGCCAGTGGTTGATGCTCATCATCGGCTTGGGCATTGGCGCGATGCTGGCTATGTTCCTGTTCACCCGCCGCCTTGAGCGCGACATGTACAAGAAGGTGGAAGACCAGCCTGGTGTCGCCGGTTGGGCTTTGGAGCAGCAGCTGCGCAACACCGTGGGCGTGGTGTGGAAGGTCAAGCCTGGCGTGGCTGCGACCCGCCAGCAGGATCTGGTTCACCGCGTAATCGGCAACTCCGGCGTCATTTTCGTCGTCGAAGGTGACCGCAAGCGCGTCACCCCTACCCTCAACCGTTTGAAGAAGCGCGTTGACCGCTTGGCTGGCGGTGTGCCGGTGTACGAGGTCTTCGTGGGCAGCGGTGAGGACGAGGTGCCGGTTTCCAAGTTGCGCACCCACATCATGAAGCTGCCGCGCAACTACAACAAGAACGAAACCTACGAGAACATTCGCCGCATCGAGGCTATGGATGATCTGCCGGGCACCACCCCGGGTCTACCCAAGGGCCCGATGCCCCGCCAGGCTCAAAACATGGCGGGTATGAACCGCCGCATGCGCCGCATGCAGGAGCGCAAGGGCGGCAAATGGGCCTGACCCCCGGAAAGTAGACACGT
>NZ_KV796803.1:0-225 GCF_001809235.1 Corynebacterium sp. HMSC072A04
GGATCGCCGATATGCCCGCGTGCCTTGATGTGGTCTGCGGGTGGCAGTGTTGTCGCTGGTGGTTAGCTGTTTCCTTTCTGCCGTTGCTGCGTGTGGTGGCTGTGGGTGTTAGCTGCTGTCGGGTGGTTCCTCTGGTGGTTGTCCTGCTTGTTCGGTGTTGAGTCTGGCGACTGCTTCCTGGTATTCGGGCATCGCGGTTATCGGTGTTCCCCAGGGTGGGATGAA
>NZ_KV796804.1:0-110205 GCF_001809235.1 Corynebacterium sp. HMSC072A04
CCAACAAGCTCAACCAAAGTCAAACCCGCCGAACAAACATTGCCCGAACATCTACCACCAGTTAACCTCCCGGCTATCTCGCGGCGACTTCGATAAATATACGCACACCCCCAACAAACAACAAATCCCCAGGTAGACGCATCTTTTGATGCTCGTCCTGGGGCAGTTCTCTGGCTATCGGGCAGTCCACCTGAATGCTAATAGCTAGTGGTAACAGGCCAACAGCCCGTCCGGGCCATCGATAACAGTGATGGGGGTTTCGAAGATAGGAGTAAGAATCTCATCGCGCATGATCTCGTCCGGGCTTCCGAAGGAAACGATGCTCCCGTCCTTGGCCGCACAAATATAGTCGGCATAACGAGCAGCAAAGTTGATGTCATGGAGGACGATGATGATCGTCCGGCCAAATTCCTTGGCGGCCTTCCGCAAATGCTTCATCATCTCCACGGAGTGGGAGATGTCGAGGTTGTTGAGGGGTTCGTCGAGAAGCACGTAATCCGTCTCTTGGCAGAGCACCATCGCCACGTAGGCGCGCTGGCGCTGGCCGCCGGACAGCTCATCGAGGTAACGGTTCTCCAATTCACGCAAGTGGAAGAAATCAATGTAGCGCGAGACTATCTCTTCATCTTCCGCAGTCAGACGCCCCTTCGAGTAAGGGAAACGGCCGAAGCTCACCAGCTGGCGCACGGTCAGCTTGGTAATGAAGTGGTTTTCTTGGCGCAGGATGGAGAGGATCTTTGCCAGATCCTGCGATTTCGTGGAAGCGACGTCGTAGCCGGCGACCTCGATGGTGCCCTCGTCGACGTCGAGAAGCCGGCCAATCATCGTGAGCATCGTAGATTTGCCCGCGCCATTCGGACCGATGAGGGCCGTGATGCCACCGGAGGGAATTTCCAAATCGATGGGACCGATGTTGGTCTCGCCGGAGTAGGACTTCGAAACATTGGAAAGCTTGATCACAGCTTGCCCTTTCGCAGAATGACCAGAAGGAAGACGCTGCCGCCCACCAACTCAATGATGATGGAGACCACGCCCTGTGCATAAAAGACGTGCTCCATCAGGAAGTAGGCGCCGGTGAGTACGGCGAAGGCAGTGGCAATAGCCATCGGGAAGAGGAAACGGTGGTCATAGGTCTCCGCCGCCTGGTAGGCCAGGGTTGCAACAAGGAAGCCGAGGAAGGTCATGGGCCCTACAAGCGCGGTGCTTGTCGCCATAAGAATGGAGACCAAAATCAGCGTGTAGATTGCATTGACCTTGTGGTTAACACCAAGGTTCGTCGCGGCATCGCGTCCTAGCGCAAGCACGTTAAGCTGCCGGGAGTTCAGGTACATCAGCAGCGTCACCGCGACGACCAACGGTACCGCGATGGGATAGTACTCGCTCTCCGCGTTGTTTACGGAACCAAAGAGCCGCGCGGTGAGCACGTCGAATTCACTGGGCGTGAGCATGCGCTGCATAAACGTCGAGAGCGAACCCAGGCCACCACCGATAATGATGCCCACGAGCAGCATCGCATGCATATTGTTGCGGCGGCTGGTCAGCAGCCACGAGTACAGCAAGAGGGATAGGCCCACCATGAGTACAAGCTGAAGAAGGAAGGTCCCCATGTTGCGGGCCTGAGTAAGGCCGGAGGCGCCAAGGAAAAAGATCGTGGCTGTATTAATCGCGACGTACAGGGATTCAAACCCCATGATGGAGGGAGTAAGGATCCGGTTGTTCGTCACCGTATGGAAAGCCACCGTGGCCACGGCCTGGCATACGGCGACGATGGCCATGGCCGTTACTGCATCAGCGCGGCGACGCGCGATCAACCACCACTTGCGAGTACCAAAATCCATGGGGTTGTCATAGGCCAAGAGCCCGAAGGCGAAAACCAGCCCGGCAACGATCAAGGCTGCAAGGATGATCCAGTACTTTCGCGCCGCAGCAGCAGACTGGAAGCTGCCCACGTTTCGCCGGGCACGTGACGTTTGCACAGGTTCCTTCGTCTTAGGGATAGAGATACGTACGCTCACTTGGTCGACCTCACGATCAAGACGACGAACACGATAGCACCCACAATGCCCAGGATGACTGATACGGGCATTTCAAACGGGGAAATAATGGTGCGGCCGATGAGGTCGCATAAGGTCACCGTGGCGATACCGAGCAGGCAGACCCACGGGAGGTTAGAGCGCAGGTCGTCGCCGCGCATCATGCTCACTACGTTGGGAACGATGAGCCCAAGGAACGGCAATGCGCCGACAACGACGGTGACTACACCCGTCGCCACCGCGATGAGCCCAGTGCCCAGCAGAATCATCCGCTGGTAGTTCAACCCAATATTGGTGGCGATATCCTCACCCAGCCCAGCGACGGTGAGCTTGTCAGCGTAGAAATACACCGCCATCAGAACCAGCAGGACGATCCACAGGACCTCGTATTGCCCCTCATAGACAGAGGTAAAGGATCCCATGAACCAGATTCCGAGCTGCTGCAAGGTATCCGTGGCTAGCGCCACATAGGAGGATACGGCACTAACGACAGCGCCCAGCATGATGCCGATGATCGGCACGATGAGTGAGGAGCGCAACGCCACGCGGCGAAGGAAAGCGAAGAAGACCATGGTTCCCACAAACGCGAAGGAAACCGAAATGACCATTTTCACCAGCACGGATGAGTGCGGGAAAAGGATAAGCGAAAAGAGCAGACCCAATCCGGCCCACTCGGTGGTTCCCGTCGTCGTGGGTTCCACGAAACGGTTTTGGGTCAGCAACTGCATGACCAAACCGCTCATCGCCATCGCAGCGCCCGCCAAGACGAGCGCCACGGTACGCGGTACGCGGGTGGTGAAGAACATGGACCAGCCGTCCTCATTATCGAGGATGCTGTACTCCCCCACCATGAGGGAAAGGAGGAGCAGCGCGATGACGCCGAGTACGCCGAGGCCCAGCTTCCAGGTCAGCACAGGTCCGCGGGAGTTGCGCGGGCTGACAGCTGAGTGCTCGGCCGCAGCGCTGCTCTTCACCGTCACGGTTTAGTCTCCTCCTTGGCTGCCGAGAGAGTTGTTTAGGCGTTGGCCTTCTCGAAGGCGTCGGCAAGCGCGTTCAAGATCTCGGTGTAGGTAATGATGGACTCATCAATGTAGGTGTCATTCGGCGCCACGTAAACGTTGCCTTCCTTCACAGCGGTAACGTTCTTGAGCGCCGCGTTGTCCTTGACCAGCTTCTCGCCCGGCGTGACATCCTGGCCTTCCTTGGAGATAGCGGAGTCACGGTCCATGACGAGGATCCAATCCGGGTTGGATTCGGCAATGGCCTCAACGGAGATATCGTCGCCCTCGTGGTCATCGGAGGCGTTGGACACCTCCAGGGCCGGGGTCAGGCCAAGCAGCTCAAAGACCGGGCCGTACACACGCCCGATGCCGGGAGCGATGTAGCCGATTTCACCGCCAGAGGTGTTCACAGCCATGACCTTCTGCTCTGGGTTGTAGGCCTTCTTAGCACGCTCAGCAGCGGCGTCGAAATCCTCGATGAGCTTCGCAGCATCCTCTTCATGGCCGAAAACCTGGCCCAGAGCCTCAGTGTGGCGCTTGAGCTCGTCGAAGAAGTCTTCGTCATCGCGCGGCTCGAAGTCAAGCACTGGGACATCCTCGAGCAGCTTCTCAATATCCTCTTGGTGCTGCTCGAAGCGCTGGCCGTTCCACACGGCGTCCGGCTCTGCAGCTACCAGACCTTCAAGGTCCGGCTCCTTGTGGGAGCCCAGATCAACCTCGACCGTGTCCTCGTTGTAGGTGTCACGCAAGGACTTCGGCACCAGCCTCAGCGGTGCGGCAGCAAGGTCGATATCCCACTGCGCCAGGACAGAGAAGGCGCGGTTATCCGTCACCGCAGGGTTCTCCACCGGGAGGGTGACTTCCTTCGAGCCGAAGTTATCCTCCAGGGTGATGGTGGAGGCACCTGCCGCCGCGGATTCGGTCGGCTCAGCGGTCTCCTCAGACTGGCTGGAAGAGCAGCCGGTGAGAGCAAGCGCTGCGACCGAGAGAGTTGCGGCAACTTTGGCGGCGGTCGTGCGCGAGGCACGGCGAGAAAGGTTAAACATAGCTTCCTTGCATATTAGGTGTGGCTAACCACAGTTGGCAAATAAGGACAGCGCCTAACCTAACTCAAGTAACGCTTACCTTTCAAGCACGCTTATGTTTCCTAATTCACGACGGGGGTAGCAGACCACCACCTGCCACCCCGTGACATGCCTTTTAGAACAAAATATTTACGCTTAGCCTTCCCCCTTCTCCGCGATGAGATCACTCACCGACACTGGCCCTTCCCTATCAAAATCCTCCTGCGCCGCGCGGCGGAAATCCGGATCCGCCAAGAAATCGAGGGCAACCTGTGCCACACCTGCCGCCGAATCAACGGCCGCATCTACCGCCTGCAGCGTGGCAGCCCAGCGTGCAAAGTCCTCCGTGTGCAGGGCCACGTCGGTTGGCGATACCTTCACCATTGGATGCAGGCCGGGCACGAGGTGAGAGACATTGCCAAAGTCAGTCGAGGCGGCCACCGTATCCGGCACCGTCCCAGCGGGCAGCGCGGTGCGTCCGCGGCGCGCCTGCGTGGCCGACCACCGCTCCACCAGCGCCGCGTTGTTGCGCACGGGCAGGGTCATCGGGTGCTCATCCCAATCAACCTCCACCTCAACACCGGCCATGAGTGCAGCGCCCCGAACGATGTCTTCCACCCTGGCGGACAGATCCATGAGTGTGCGCGTCCCCAACGAGCGCACGTAAATAGTCATATCCGCCTCGCTCGGGATGATGGAGGGGCGATCGCCGCCGCTCATGATGGCGTGTACCCGATCCGAGGGCGGCATTTGCTGCCGCATCAGCCCAATCCCCTGGTAGGCCAGGCTCGCAGCATCAAGCGCATTGCGCCCCATGAAGGGTTGGGAGCTGGCATGCGCGGCCACGCCACGATAAGTCACGCGTAGGATGCGCCGACCCACCCAGGCATGCGCGCCAATGTCATAGCCAAAGCCATGGATCATCACCGCGGCATCCACGCCGTCGAGGCTGCCACCGCGGATCATGTATTCCTTGCCGGAATGACCTTCCTCCGCTGGGGTCCCCTGGAGGAGGATGCGGCCGGACATGGGAGGGGCGTCGTCCAGCACGGCAGTAGCCGCCAAGAATCCAGTAACGCCCGCCGCGGCAATGACGTTATGCCCGCACGCGTGCCCGATCTGGGGCAGGGCATCGTACTCCGCCAGGATGGCCACGGTGGGATGCCGTTCAGGGTCGAAATCTGCACTCTGCCACGAGGCCTCGAACGCGGTCTCCACGCCATAAACCCCGCGGCGCGTGGAGAAGCCGTGCTCTTCAACGAGGTCCGCCAGTACCGCCATGGAACGATGTTCTTCGAAGGCCGTTTCAGGGTGAGCGTGCAGGTCCGCGACGATGTGCGCGGCCTTCTCCCGCAAGGCCTCAGCCCGCGCGGCCGCCGCGTCCCAGAGCTTCGCTTGGCCTGGGTAGTCTTCTTCCTGTTTTTCCGGTGGTGCTGCAGACGCCACGCGCTTGGCGACGCCCTCCTCCATCGCTTCCAAATACGCTGTCGATGGATTGTTGCGTTGGTTCATGCGCTTAACCAATCATGACGTTGTTGCCCGGTCCCAGCGGAAGGTCCACGTAGAACCAGATGGCCAGCAAGATCGCCCACGCGGTAAAGAATGGGACCACGAAGGGCACGAGGCGCGACATCAGCGTTCCCAAGCCTGCCTCGCGTTCGTAGCGCTGGAGGAAGCCGAGCATGACGATCATGTACGGGTTGAGCGGGGTGATGATCTGGGTTGCGGAATCGCCGACGCGGAATGCGCCTTGGATGAAGGCCGGCTCATAGCCCAGCAGGGCAAACATGGGCACGAAGACCGCGGCCATGAGCGTCCACATCGAGGATCCGGAAATAATCAGCAGGTTCAGGCAGGACGCCAGAGCGATGAAGGCGAAAATAGCTGGGAAGCCAGTAAGCCCGATGGATTCGAGGAAGGCAGCACCCTTCACCGCGGTGAAGGTGCCGATACCGGTCCAAGAGAACAGTGCCACGAATTGGCCCAGGATGAAGGCCAAGATGAGGAAGCTCATCATGTCCTTGAGCGCGCCGATCATCATGTTCACAACATCGGTGATTCCCTTGACCGTGCCGACAACCTTGCCGTAGACCACGCCGAGGACCAAGAAATAGGCGAACACGATAAAGACGATGGAGTTTAGCAGCGGGGACTTGGGCAAGAAGCCGCCTTCTTCATTGCGCCACGGCGATTCTGGCAGAAGAACTGCGAAGAGAATGATGGCGGTGAGGATGACCGTGGCCACACCGGACCAGATGAGGCCCTTGGCCTCGGCTGGGCGCAGCTCAGCGGTGAGCTCCTCGCCGTTCTCGTCACGGTCGCCGCGCTCGGCGGCATCCTCGGGATCAATGTCTTCTTCGGTGGGAACCTCCTGCTTCCACATGCGCGGCTCGATCACCTTGTCGATGATGAAGCCGGCCAGCACACCGAGCACGATGGAAGAAGCCACGTTGAAGTAGTAATTCGACATGGCGTTAACCGGAGCGAACTCGGTATTCGGCAGGGTCTCCATAACCGCGGTCGTAATACCGGCAAAGAGCGCATCCAGGGAAGTGGGCACCAAGGCGGTCGAATAGCCAGCACCCACGGCGGCGAAGCCGCCGATCAGACCAGCCACCGGGTGACGGCCTGCGGCCTTGAAGACCATCGCGGCCAGCGGCGGGACGATAACGAAGGCGGCATCCGCCATGACGGAGGCGGTCACGCCGATAACGCCGACGGCGTACGGAAGCAGCCACGGCTTCGCGGAACCGAAGAGCTTGCGAATCAACGCAGAGAGCATTCCGGAGCGCTCTGCCACTCCCACTGCGAGCATGATGGGCAGCACCGTTACCAGCGGCGGGAAGTTGATGTAGTTCTCACCCATTGTGGTGGTGAACCACGTCAGCCCCTCACCGGTAAACAGGCCTTTCACCGGCTGGATCTCATCCGATCCGGGAATCTTAATCTCCACGCCCATCTTCGCCATGATGGTGGAGAGAACGCCTGTGATTAGGAAAAGAATCAGGAAGATGGTGAAGGGCTCCGGCAGCTTGTTGCCGATGTACTCGACACCATTGAGGAACTTATCCAGCATTCCCCCACTGGACTGTTGACTCGAATTTTGCTCAGCCTTGGCGGGATTTGCTTTCGACTTCTCCGTGGTACCAGCGCCGCCTTGTGGCGCTGCATTCGATGGGCTGTTCATGGGTACTCCTGTCGTAGGGGTCAGTCCCAGTGCTCCACGTCACACTGTTGAGGAAAGGCTACCACGCGTTTGTAACTTGAGTAACACCAAGCGTCGCTCCGCGTCACACTTTTCGTACAGCGGTACTACGTCCATCCCACCGGCTACCCCCATCTACCAGGGTTCTAAGGCACCAGTCCATTCAGCCGCGCGAAAGGATCCCACTCGCTGTCGCGGTGCGCATCATATTCCGCAAAGTTGGCAGCATTGATGGCAGCACTGTCTGATACGAGGTGCGCAATGAGCGCGACAGTCATATCCATCCCCGCCGCCACGCCTGAGGAGGTCCATCGATTGCGGTCGTGCACCCACCGCGCCTCCGGCCGCCAGGACACATCGCCCCCGAAGGACGTGGCCCAGCTAAAAGCACGCTTATTGCTTGTTGCGGCGTAGCCCTCCAAGAGCCCAGCCGCCGCCAGGACCGCAGAACCCGTACACACGGAGGCAACCACCGGCGCTTGCGCACCCACCTCACGAAGCCACGTCAGAAAAGATTCGTCTTCCACGAGCTTCCGGGTCCCCTTTCCTCCCGGGACGAGGAGAACGTCGGCCGGCTCAATCTGCCCATAAGAAATTGTCGGCACCACTTCCACGCCCTGCGAGCTAGCAACTGGCCCACTATCCGGTCCTGCGAAAACAACGGCGACATCAGGCACCGCTTGAAGCAGCTGGACGGGCCCGAAGACGTCGAGAAGCTCGAAGCCCTCAAACAAGACGACCGTGATGCGGAGAGATTCGGTATCCATGCGGCCATCCTAAAGCAGGCTGCAACGACACCGATATTGAACTACCTCCCCCGAGCATCCGTGAGCACACGTAATTGAAGCAAAACCGGATACAGATGGCCCACAACCCCGACAACAAGAAGAACTGTAGCCGCAAACAATCCGTCTGCCGCAGCGCACCATCCAGCGCTACATATATGGAGCAGCAATCCCCATACATGCCCAGCTGCCGACGCTCGCACCGGCCGAAGGGGGTTCGCCCCTTCACGCTTGGCGGACTCTTCTCTGCGCATCGCCAAAATCATGCCGTTCCATCCGATTCGCGTGAGCACAGCATTAAATAGCTCGACACCCCACCGACGGCTAGCAACGCGAGAAAAAGACACACGCCGCCACATCGAAACCGGAATATGGCGCTCCAGAGAATCTCCAACAAAGGGTGCGAGCCCGAACCCCAACAGAATAGCTGTAACTACGAACCCCTCGGAGTTCGCACCAGTTTCATTCGCCACGATATTCAGCCCTAGCACGGCCGCGATAGCCCCAGCGAAAGCGATCACTTCTACCCCCTTAGGGAACTCAAGAAAGCCTGCAAGCGGTTTCACGCATCTTCCCCTATTCAGAACCCCCTAGCGTTTCCCGCCAGACAGCTGTTACCCAAGCTTAGCCACCAAAACGGTCTCGATACAGCATTCCCCTCGGTGAACACTCATGCTATTTGTGGAGCCGTCGGGGCTTGATTCGGGGCTTTTGTGGGACTGGTGTGGGACTAGTGGGGTGTTTTGTGGGACTAATGCGGGACACGGGTGGCCCTACCTGCACGCACCGGACATGCGCCATTACTGCAGGCCAGGGATACAAAACGAGAAGAAGCCCCAGCTAGAACGTTATCTAGCTGGGGCTTTCCGGTGGAGCCGCCGGGGACTGAACCCCCACACCACAACACAGCAGGTCACAGGCGCAATTCAAGAAACAAGGACGGGAAAATTCCCTAATCCTTCCCTAATAGCACCAGGAAAGGCAACCATGACCACCCCACAAACCACCACCAACCCGGCACGCCGGAGTACCGGCACGCCACGCTTGCGGCACCTCATTCACCACATCGAACCACACGGAGTAATCCACACTCTATGCGGCCAACGCCTCTACAAGAATAAGGGTGCCACCACCGGGGCGTCGTAGGCTTCATCATCCACATCGGCCACGCCAAGCACCCCGTGGTCACCCCGGAGTTCTTTACTAACGGCCGCTATGTGTGGACCATCCTCATGGTCTTCTTCGTCTACTCCACCCAGATGGGCTTCATTTTCCTGCTGCCATTTGCCGCACATGACCTGCACGGCATGAACATCGATAAGACCTCCCTGCTGATGATCCCGGGCTATATTTGCGCCATCCTCATTGGTATTTTCTCCGGCAAGATCGGTGGCGTTTTGTCCTCTCGCGCCACCATCTACACCGCTTTCGCCCTTGTCGCCGGCGCGCTGGTGGCGGCCGCGCTCTTCGTGCAGCTTCACGTCGCCGTACTCATCCTGGCCATCGTGGCCTTTGCCTCCGGCTTTGCGCTTATGTACGCCCCGCTGGTCAATACCGCACTGCGCAATATCACCGCCACCAAGTCCGGCATCGCGATTGGCTTTTATAACCTGACCATCAATATCGCCATCCCACTGGGCATTGCCTATACGGCAAAGCTGCAGGACCTCACCAGCTATAACACCGTGCTGTGGATCCTCGCGGCAGTCGCCGCCATCGGTATTGCCCTGTACGTCGTCTCTGACCTCAAGATGGCCCGTTCCGAATCCCGCCTAACCCGCTCAGGAGAACAATTATGACTTCCCGCACCGACGTTGCTTCCATCATCGACCACACCCTGCTCAAGCCGGAGGCCACCCCGGAGCAGTTCCGCGCCTTGGTCAATAAGGCGGCCGAGCTGGGCACCTACTCCGTCTGCGTTTCCCCGTCCGCCCTGCCCATCGAGGTTTCAGAATCCATGCACATCGCCACCGTCGTGGGCTTTCCCTCCGGTGCCGTAAAGCCGGAGATTAAGGCCGCTGAGGCAGCCCGCGCGGTTGCTGATGGCGCCGAAGAGGTGGACATGGTCATCAATATCCCCCTGGCCATCGAGGGCCGCGCCGAGGATCTGCAGGCCGAAATCCAGGCCGTGCGCGATGCCATCCCTGGCAAGGTGCTCAAGGTCATCATCGAGTCTGCCGCGCTTTCCGACGACGCCATTGTCCTCGCCTGCAAGGCCGCCGCAGCCGCCCAGGCGGACTTTGTCAAGACTTCCACCGGTTTCCACCCCGCCGGCGGTGCGTCCACCCACGCGGTCACGCTCATGCGCGAGACCGTAGGCGACGCTCTCGGCGTTAAGGCATCCGGCGGCATCCGCAGCGGCAAGGATGCACTGGCAATGATCTAAGCCGGCGCTACCCGCCTGGGGCTGTCTTCCTCCGCCAAGATCCTCGAGGAGCTTTAAGCCATGCCCGCACACACGAACTTCGATGTCGACTACGCCCGCACCTGGGCCGAACACGATCCGGATGCGGACACCGCCCGCCAGGTACTGACGTGGATCGAGGAAGGCAATTCCGAAGAATTCGCCGCGGCCTTCGCTGGCCCCTTGAACTTCGGTACCGCGGGCCTGCGCGCCGCCGTGGGGGCGGGCGAAACCCGTATGAACCGCGCCGTGGTCATCCGCACCACCTACGGGCTTATCACCTGGCTCAACCAGCAGGTCGATGCTCCGGTCGTCGTCATTGGCTGCGATGCCCGCCACGGTTCCGCGCAGTTCCAGCGCGATGCCGCCCAGGTCATCTCCGCCGCCGGCGGTAAGGCCCTGGTTCTGCCTGCACAGAACCCGACCCCACTGACGGCTTTTACGGTTCGCTCCTTGGGCGCAGATGCCGGCATTATGGTCACCGCCTCCCACAACCCTCCAGCCGATAACGGCTACAAGGTGTACTTGGGCGGCCGCATCGCCACCGGCCCAGGCGAGGGCGTGCAGCTTATTTCTCCGGCAGACTCCGAAATTGCCGCCGCTATCGCTGCGGCTCCCTATGCCGACGAGGTTGCGCTTTCTTCTGAGCGCATCGAGGACGTCGATACCCGCGAGGACTATCTCGACCGCGCCGCCCAGCTAGTCGGTGACAATACCGATATCACCATCGCGCTGACCGCCATGCACGGCGTGGGGGCCGAGCTCGGCAAGGAACTGCTTTCCCGCTGTGGCTTCCGCGTCTCGCTGGTGCCCGAGCAGGCCGAACCCGACCCTGACCTCCCTACGGTGTCCTTCCCCAACCCGGAAGAACCCGGCGCCTTAGACCTTGGAATCAAGCACGCTGAGGAGATCGATGCCGATATCCATATCGCTTATGACCCAGATGCCGATCGCTGCGCCGCCGCCGTCCCCACGGCGGAAAACTCTTGGCGCCAACTAAGCGGCGACGAAACCGGTGCCCTCCTGGGCGATTACCGGCCCTCGGTTTCTCTTTCACAGGGACAGCAGCGGCTTTTATCCGGCATGAACCGCAGCATAGACACCGTGGTTCCTTCGGCATTTTTCTTTGACCTCAGCCAGGGTGTCGACTACACGATGGGAACCTCAGCAGTTCCTCTTTAGGATTTCGCCTCTGCCTCAAGAACGAAAAGGCGTTTACCCCAGCCAACAGCCGTGGTGGAGGCAATAAAAGCGCCGTTGTCAGCGACAGCAGCGTTGATGTCTTCCTGAGTCGGTATCTTGGTGCCGAACATGGAAAGCCTCACCATGTCCTCTTCATAGGAATGCTCATCTCCGCCTACCGTATCGATAACCTCGGTAAAGATATAAACCCGCCGGAACGTATCCTTACTTATTGCACGGTTTAATTGGTGAGCTACTTCCTCGCTACCAAAGACACCCCAGGGATCGATGAAAACTACATCAGTTGCCCACACATAGTCCACTTCAGTGGGATAAAAACCGCTTCCCTCGCCATTCGTCTCGCATCGTGCACGAGAGTTTACTGCGATTTCCTGTAGCACCGCTTCCGAGGAAGCATCACTGATAATACGGCTCTGGGCATGCTCCCATCGTCGGAGTATTTCATCTGCATATACCGCGCCTCCCTGGCCAATGATGAGAACGCGAGCGGTTTCATCTAAATACTGCTGTAGTGCCTTAGCTGCCGAAGGAGCAGTCCACCCAGCGCTCACATTCTTTTGCTCAAAGCGTTCGGCCACGAGTTGTGGGTCACGGCTAACATACTCTGACCACGGCAATCCCTTTTCCCCTTGAGGTGCTGACTCACCGGTACGAAGACTGTGCTCAAGTCGCATCAGCGCCATCGCCTCAAGATGCGCAGGCCCGCTTAACCAGCGCACCGCATTTGAATCTGGGTCCGCCAGTTCCATTCCCATTGCAGTCAACGTGAGGGCGTCCCCGCTGATTTCGACGAGTTGAAGAGCGGCCAAGTAACGGACAAATCTTCCCAAAGCCTCCTCGTGAAGTTCTGCCGCAACAGCAAGGGCAGGGACTGTGTTGGCACCCGCATCGATTTCTTGAAATAGTCCTAAACGTACTGCAGTGCGAAGCGCAAAGGCCGAGTTCAACTCAGCTAAATCATGGATATTATGCAAAACACTATTACTACTGCTCGATGCGTTTCCTTTGCCGTGTTTCGGGTTAGTACGCCGCCAGTAGCCCGTGATTTCTTGATGCTCAGGGGTAATTCCGGAAGCTTTAAACAAACGGCGCAGCGGTTTTAGCCGAGAAGCTTCCCCTGCCGCCCATACGTATCCTTCGCCATCAGGCAATAATGAAGGAGAAGTAGCTTCAAAAAGCGCCCTAGTCTTTTCCACGAAGTCCTCACCCCGTTCGCGTACCGCCCAGTGGACCTGTACTGAATCGGAAATGTCTAAGCTCTGAATATCAGCGCTCGTAGGAACCTCTATCACCGCAATCGCAGGGTGCCCGCACGGGAGTGATTCTACGCAGCGGCCAATTGCCGGGAGCGCAGTCTCATCTCCTGCCAAAAATAGCCAATCGGTATGCGTAGGTAACTGTGCACAAGACTTCGGACCTGCCACAAAAATGGCGTCACCTATTCGAGCGTTCTGTGACCAGTTTTCTGCTAGGCCCTCACCGTGGCGCGCGAAATCTATTGCTAACCGCTGGTTAGCAGCGTCAAAGTGGCGGACCGTGTATGTCCGGAATAGATTTTTGACAGCTTCTGGCCACAGTAGGTTGCCATCTTTTTGGGCGATTGGGTGCGGCCTTTCTCCAGTTTCCGGATCCGGGAAGATCAGCCGAACGTCGTCATCAAAACCATTGCTTAATAATGCAGGAACGGAAATACCATCGTGTTTGTGCTCCTGGAGCTGTTCCCCGCTAAGCGTAATACGCCGCATGGCTGGCGATATATCTTCGATGTTTTCCACATATAATTCCCGGTAAGAAATTGGATAAATTTCCCTGCTCCGGCTGTTCCTTGGCATATTTGAGACCATTCCCCTCTCGGTCTAGATGGCTTTTAATTCACTTTGTTCGATGGCCTATTTTCTTATTAATTTTTTGCTGGTGCTTTGAACGCCTCTCCCAGCGCCAAGCATTTTCCAGCTCACCTACATACCTTTAATGCAGTCATCGTGCTGCACCGATGGACGAATATGCGGGAAGCGTGAGGCCAGGTTTTCGGTTTCGGAAGGGCAAGAACGGACGCACCACTACCTTGGATACAGTCCATTGAAGAGAACGCCTTCCGATAAATCGGAAGGCGTTGGCGACTACCTGCCGCAGTGGAGTAAGCCCCACCTAGCAGGCATCGGAGTTGTGCGGACCTTGACTACTTTCCAACTTTTTCCAGCGTCGGCATCGTCTTATCCAGCACCCAAGCTCGACTCAAGCTCGTCGGGTTGTTGAGTCCGGCAACGATGGCTGAATCACCGGCAAGAGTCGCATCGGATTTCACCTGCGGAAGATCTTTGTATCCCGGAATGTTTTCAAATTCTTCGATTGAGCCGTCGCGGTTATAAATAACCATAAAGTCAGCGGCCAGGTAGGACACGTTTTCCGGAGAAAGCGTGACGCGGCCCTTATCAACTGGAACGGATCCGTCCGTCAGCTTGTCCGGGAACTTCATGCCCAGATCGTAGATGAAGGAGGCACCTGGATCCTCGGGGTCAGCAACGGCACCAAAGGATCCCTGGGCAAATTGGGAAACAATGCCGGTCTTACCGGAGAGGTTAGGCAGTTTTTCCTTCACGTCGGAGAAACGCTTTTGATCCTCTTCAATGGCTTTCTTCGCTTCGGATTCCTTATTGAAGATCTTGCCCAATGCTTCTAGCTGAGATTCCCAGCCGATGCCCTCTCCCTTATCGGAGATTCCGCCGAGAGTCGGTGCGATTGCAGACAATTCCTTGTAATTAGCCTCAGAAATTGTCCAGTAGTCACCAACGATGAAGTCGGGTTCGATTGCCGCGATTTGTTCTTGTGGCAGAGTTTTGAAATCTGTCTGATCGATTACCTTGACGCCATCGAGCTTCTCTTCACGCCAAGGCGAATTCTTGTCTATTCTATGCTGCACAACAGCTGCTGGTTTAATTCCAAGTTCCAGCAGGTTATCAACGGCCGTCCCCACTGCAACCACATTTTGCGGATTGACCGGATACGTATCCGTACCGCGGGCGTGCTCAATGGTCACGTCCTCTGCAACTTCGGAGGTTGTTGCCGCTTCATCGGTTGAATCCTTCGACGAGCAGCCTGACAGAACCAATCCGGCACAGATAGCGGCAGCGATAAATGACCGCGCGCCCCTTTTTACTGACATCCCTTTTCCTTAAAGTCGGTTTCCTGAGGTTGCCTTTCAGCTCTTTTCATCGGATTTTCCGGTAGACCCGAAGGCAACTTTCAAGTTAGGTTAGCGTTACCTAAGCCACGTTGCAACAGATTTGTTAAACTATTTTCCTATAGATATTTCCTATTTACAAGACTCCTAGTCCCACACCCGCACAAGACTCATCCCCGGCTATAAATAAGTGCGGACCTAAGAAAATGCTGCTTGACGATGCACTTCCGGGCGGCGGGTCGGCGGAACGACCGGCTCCCCACAAAGCGAAAACCGCCCCCACACATTCACGTGAACTGACCCCCGAAAGTTGGACTGGTTTAATTCTAGGCGGTTAGGGCTTCAAGGGTCTGATTTCGATATTGCATCGGGGTTAGACCCTTGAGTCGTTGTTGGATGCGTTCGGTGTTGTACCACCGGATGTACTCGTCGATTGCCTGGTTGAACTCTGCGACGGTGTCGAAGGCTTCTCCGTGGTACATCTCGGTTTTCAGGTGGCCGAAGAAGTTCTCCATGACCGCGTTGTCGTAGCAGTTGCCTTTGCGTGACATCGATTGGACTCCCTGGTGCTGGCTAATCAGGGTGCGCCATGATGAGTGCTTGTATTGGAATCCTTGATCGGTGTGGATCATCCAGCCCGGCTCTGGAGCACACGCTTTGATCGCCTGCGCCAACGAAGCCGAGGTAAACGCCGTAGACGGCGATGTGGCCACTGTGTGGGCGACGATTGAGCGGTCGAACAGGTCCATCACCGGTGAGAGATACACCTTGCGGCCAGCGACTTTGAACTCGGTGACGTCGCTGACGAAGACAGTGTTGAGCCTATCGGGGGTGAAGTTGCGCTCGAGTGTGTTCTCAGCGATGTAGCTGATTGTGCCAGTGTAGGAGATGTAGGGCCTGCGCTGGCGGATCTTGGCTTTCAAGCCCATGGCGCGCATGAGCTTGTAGACAAGTTTGTGGTTGACCACCCAGCCCTGGTTACGCAGGTCGAGCAGTACCCGCCGGTAGCCGTAGCGGTGTTTGTTGCGCTGAAAACTGTCCCGGATCGCTTGTTTGAGCTCGGCATGTTTATCCGGTGCGGTGAGTCGTTTTTGGTGGTAGAAGAATGTCGAGCGTGCCATGCCGGCCGCATCCAGGAGGTAGTCCAAGCGGTGGTGTGACTTGAGGATGACGATTGCCTGGGCTTTCAGGCGTGTCCCTGGTTCCTCAAGTCTCGCAATTTTTTTAAGTAGGCGTTTTCCGCTTCCAGCCGCTAAACCTGGCGGCGAAGCTTTTCCTCTTCCGTGAGGCGTTTCGGCGCAGCCGATCCTTTGGGCCTGCCCTTCGGCTTCGGGCGCAGAGCCTCGTCGCCGCCTCTGCGCCACTTAGCCACCCAGTCCTTGACGAGGTGGTCGGATGAAAGATTGAACTCTCGGGCAAGATCCATCATCGACTCACCCGCAAGATGACGTTCTACAACTTCCTTCTTCGCCTCGAAGGAGTAGTGCTGCTTGTTTGGTTTCTCCACGAGACATAGTCTGCCACGCAGTTGGAAACGGCGATAAAGTCTACGCGTTGCGTCTCTCGAGACACCGACAACACGAGCAGCGGCTCGGCAACCCATTCCCTGCTCGAAAAGCTCCACTAACTGCTCACGCTGAACTTCACTCAGCGAACTACGTGCTCTCAAAGAAAATGCTCCCCACTAGTTGTTGGCAACTGATTTCTCAGTCCAACTAATGGGGAGCAGTTCAACGCGGGGGACGGTTCAGCGATTGAGTCCTTTTACTTCGTGGCGTCCGCCAACGGCTGCTCGATCTTATCCAGCAGGTAGTCCAGACTCAGCACTGTTTGCCATCCAAAGGCTTTTTCTAGGTCGCCTTCCAAGTAGACACTGTGCCCATCCTTCACAGCGGGTAGCTTGCTCACGATTGGATCCTCGGTAACAGAAGCCTTGTCCTGCGTCGGAGCGTAGGACAACTGATCCCACACCAGTACGTCAGAATCAACCTGATCAGCGTTCTCCTTGGAGACCTCGCCGTAGAATTTATCCTTGGTGATTGCCGCGTAGGCGGGGTTGATCTTGAACCCCAGCTCGGTAAAGAAGCGGCTGCGCGGATCTTCTTCAGCAAAGACGGCCAGGCTGTCGGCAGAGACGGTGGCCACACCGAGTTCCTTCTCGGCCCACTCTGGGTGACGGTCCTTTAGGTCTGCAAACTTCGCTTTAACCTGCTCCACCTGATGTTTTGCCTCTTTAGGCTTGCCTACGGCTTGTCCAATCTCTTCCGTAGTCACGTCCCATGGCTGCTGCAGTTCTTTATATTCACCCTTTTGCACAACGACAGGGGCGATATCGGACAGCTTCTTGTATGTATTTTCATCAATATCCGAGTACACGGCAACGATGAGATCTGGCTTGTCCTTAGCGATAGCTTCCGCATTGACCTCTGTGTCTTTGTCGATTCGAGGAGTATCGCCCTCGATCTTGTCGTTAGACCAGTTGCCCGCAGCCTGCCCGTCTGGGGTCATGCTATCCCAATACTTCACGGAAACCGGCGTGATTCCGAGCGCCAGCAGCGCGTCCTGATCCGTATACCCTAGGGAGACCACGCGCTGCGGGGCTTCCTTGATTTCGGTGGAACCATAGCGATGCTCGATGGTGGTGGGGAATGCACCTTGCTCGGCGTTGACCGCCTGGGAGTCTGCAGAGTTTTCGGATTGGTCATCAGTCGAACACGCCGTCACCGCGGTGCCCAGAGCCAACACAGTAGCAGTACCGACAAGAATTTTCTTGAATGTCATTTTTCTCCGTTATTACTGGTGACGGATCTCAGCGCAAGGCCTAGCCCGTTCACGAATGGGGAAAGGTCAGAATATTTGGTTGGTTATACCCAAATGGGGGGGGCAACCAAGTTCCCCAATCGTTGGAGACAATGACATATTCTCGCACGTTAAAAGGATAACTTAGGCTTGCCTAAATAATCAATGTTACGCTGGTCACCAAAAGATTTCCAGGCACCGCCTATGCGATGCACATGCAGCACACTCAACTTTGAGACAGGCACTACAAAAGGTGCCGCATAGAGTTTCACCTAAATAGTGGGCGCCTAGGGCCAGTTGCGATGACTTGCAGCCCTTCACTTTTACAGTCTTTTAATTAAATGAAGGCTTACCTTACATGAAAACGGTAATATGCTTGTCCATGATTGACAATCACACCCAGCAACTGCCTGAGCCACGCCTCGGGCGCAGCTCCTCTCCCCGCCCAGCGGGAGTAGCTAGGTACCTGTCTCCACCCCGCGGCTCAGGGATTCTCATCGCTACCTGTGAGCCGAAGCTCTCCAAGGCAACCCGCCGCAGCGCCGGTGCTCGCTGGGCACTATTGGCTGGGAGTGGGGGCATCGGCAAGCGGCAGCAGCGATTGGAGGCCACGCCATGAGTGTGCGCACTACCCGCCTCCTGGGCCTAGGAGCTCTGCTCTTGCTGGTCCTCGTTGGCACTATCTGCAGTTTGCTGTATGGCGCCCGCTCCATTCCTGCGGAGGACGTGTGGGCCGCGCTGCGGGAACTGCCGGCCGCACGCGGTGCCCAGGACGAAGTTTCCACCAACCAACGCGTGGTAGCTGAGCTGCGGCTGCCGCGCACCATCCTGGCCATAATCGTGGGGGCGGCACTGGGAGTCGCCGGTGCTCTAATCCAAGGCCACACCCGCAATCCCCTGGCGGATCCGGGAATCCTGGGTGTCAGTTCCGGCGCGGCGCTAAGCGTTGTAGTCAGCTTCGCGCTATTTGGCATCACCGCCCCGTGGGCCACCGCGGTGATAGCCTTCCTCGGCGCTATCGCTGCCACGGCACTGGTCTTCGGCCTCGCCTCCGCAGGCAAGGCAGCCGTCGATCCCTTGACCTTAGTGCTGGGCGGCGCCGCATTGTCGGCGGTCTTAAGCGCCATCACCAGCGCCTTCGTACTCACCAATGAGAATAACCTGGACCGGATGCGCTTTTGGACCGTCGGCTCCCTCGCCGGCCGGGATATGAACATCGCGCTAGGAATCCTGCCGTTCATAGTGGTGGGACTGATCCTGGCGTTCGCTACCGGCCCGCAGTTGAATATTTTGAACTTAGGCGACGACGTGGCCGCAGGGCTCGGCATCAATACCGCGGCCGCAAGGCTGGCCGGCATGGGCATCATCGCCTTGCTGGCTGGCGCGGCCACGGCTGCAGCGGGCCCGCTAGGCTTCATTGGCCTGGTAGTGCCCCATATCGTCCGGGCTCTTACCGGCCCAGATTATAAGTGGATTTTGCCGTACTCTGCGCTAGCCGGCGCGGCGCTGTTGCTATGTGCTGACGTAGTGGGCCGCCTCATCGCGCGCCCCGGCGAGCTCCAAGTGGGCATCGTATTGGCCTTCGTTGGCGCGCCGTTCTTCATCGCCTTGATCTACCGAAAGAAGGTGATGACGCTGTGATGCGACGAAACAAGGCTGCGCAGGCCGTACAAGATAAACAAAGCGCTTCGTGGCAGATGCCGGGCGGGGTACCATTCCGGGCTGGGCCCATCTCGTTCCTCTGGCGCCCACGGGTGGTGCTGGTATGCATCATCGCCGCGGCGCTCACCGTCTTTTTAGGCGCGCTTTCCATCGGGCTGGGTGACTACCCTATTTCCGTTCCCCGAGTACTAGAGGTGATTTTCCAAGGGCAAGGATCCCGCGTGGAAAAACTCGTGGTCTTGGAGTGGCGCATGCCCCGAGTGGCCACGGCCATCGCGGTCGGCTGCGCGCTGGGGCTTTCCGGTGCGCTCACCCAAACGGTCACCCGCAACGCGCTGGCCAGCCCCGATATCCTCGGCATCACTACGGGTGCCTCGGCCATGGCCGTAACGGTCATCGTCCTTGGCGCCGGCGGCAGTGGATTCGCCGGCTGGCTTGCCGGAATCGGAATTCCCCTAGCCGCATTGCTGGGTGCGATTCTTAGCGCCATGGTGATCTGGGCATTGGCTTGGCGACGCCAAGCTGATTCCTACCGCCTCGTGCTCGTAGGCATTATCATCACCGCGCTGCTGAGTTCCTACATCAATTTCCTCATGGTCCGCGCGGAACTGCGGGATGCAAGCCAAGCACAGTTCTGGCTCACAGGATCCCTGGCCAAGTCGGAGTGGAGCACCACCATTCCCATGGTTGTCCTTGTGCTTGTCTGCGCCCCGTTGCTGGCCTGGATCGCCTACCAAGCACTGGCCACCACTCTGGGGCCCGACCTCGCCCGAGCGCTGGGCCAGCGCGTCAACGCCGTGCAGGTGGCGATGTTGGCATTGGCCGTAGCTCTAGCTGCAGTAGCAGTTTCTGCTGCCGGCCCCATCGGTTTCATCGCCTTTGTAGCACCCCAAGTAGCACTACGGCTGTGCGGGGTACCCAGCCCACCGCTTGCGGCCTCGGCTCTTACCGGCGCAGTGCTACTGCTCGGTGCGGACATCGTGACCCAGGCTGTCCTGCCGGTGGAGCTTCCGGTGGGTATTGTCACCTCCGCACTGGGCGGCGTCTTCCTCATCTACCTACTCGTTCAACGCACTAGGAGCACAGACGCATGACCTCCCCCATCCCCCAGCCAAGCGCAGACCACCCGAATACCGCCGGTGGCGTGGATGCTTCCTCGGTCACCGTGGGCTACGGCCAGCGCACCATCATCCGGGATCTCAGCGCCACTTTCCCAGCCGGCAAAATCACCACCATCGTGGGGCCCAACGGATGCGGTAAATCAACCTTGCTGCGCGCCATGTCTGGCCTGCTCAACCTTGATACCGGAACCGTGAGCGTGGATGGCCAGAATATCTCGGACATGAAGCGCAAGGACGTCGCCCGCATACTGGGCATGCTGCCCCAATCCCCCGTGGCCCCAGAAGGGCTATTGGTCTCCGATCTGGTGGCCCGCGGGCGGCACCCACATCAGGCATGGTTCCGCCAGTGGTCCTCCACGGACGAAGACGCGGTCTTCGAGGCCCTAAAGCAAACCGGTTCTGCGGATCTTGCCAGCCGTACGTTGGATGAACTTTCCGGCGGCCAGCGCCAGCGGGCGTGGATCTCCATGGTGCTAGCGCAAAACACCGACATCCTCTTCCTAGACGAGCCGACCACTTACCTTGACCTGGCTACCTCCGTGGACATCCTCGAACTTGTCGATAGCCTGCGTCAGAAACTAGGAAGAACCGTAGTAATGGTGCTGCACGATCTAAACCTGGCGGTGCGCTACTCCGATTACCTTGTGGTTATGAAGGAAGGCCAGGTAATAGCTTCCGGCGCACCCGCCGATATCATCACCGCAGAGCTGCTGCAGCAGGCTTTTGATCTGCGGGCACGGGTGATCGAGGATCCGGAGACTGGAGATCCGCTCATCGTTCCACTCAGAATGAAGCGCCCTGGGTTTAGTTCCTCCCTCAGCTAAGGATTCCTCCGCTAGCCAACCTTCCGCATCAATATTTGAGGGGAAGGAATGCCCAGGGCGGTGAAACGCACCATCCGGCCCGGTGTATTCCGCATAGACGCGCTTGCACTTAACCGACACCTTGCCGAATGCCCGGCGCGTGCGCTCAGCCTTCCTCCGTGCCATTGCCACACCTTCCACAACGAGGGACTAGGGACTAGGGAAACGTTCCCTATTCATTCCCTAATCTTTCCCTAATCAGAGTCATTTAGTGGCAACTCGTGGCCACCTGTGGCAACACAGTATCATGCCAATGACCTGCACAGATACAGCAAATCCCCCGGTGAACGCTCACCAGGGGAAATGCTATCTGTGGAGCCGCCGGGAATTGAACCCGGGTCCTTCGTCACCTCGCCAGGGCTTCTCCGTGCGCAGTCTGCACAGGATCTCTACTCGGCCCTCCGGCTCGGGCAAACTCGCTCCGGATGATGGGCCCAGTTGCTCTCAAAGTCCCCAACCGGCCGAACAACAAACCGGTCAGGCAAGTTCCTTAGTCGATGCCAGGATCTAGGTCAGGAACCAAACCTAGGCTGACAGACACGCGTCGCTGTAATTAGGCAGCGAGGGCGTAGTCACGCTGAGAGTTCTTCTCTGCGTTTATTGGTTGCTACGACGCTTAACGGTGGTCTCTAGCCTGCACCGGCACGCTTCCCCTGGCTCAATGTACGAAGTCGAAACCAAGTCGACCCCTCAGTGACACATTGCTGTGAAAGCTACGCAGAACGCGTCTTTATTGCGCCCTACGGTCTGTTCAACGCTACTGCAGCCGCCCCTATTCCCGCAAGCTCCGCCGCAGGCCACGTGAGGCATAGCTTTCATAAGCACCCCCTTGTGATTAACATCTACTTAAGCGCTGTTAAGGTGTGTGAGTCCTATCCCCCTACGTTGTTAAAGGCTGCAAAGTGAGCACACATACCGAAACCACTAGCTCCCCAGAAGACACTAAACGTCCAGTCAGCAACACCGAATGGGCCATCTCGCTCTTCGGCACCGCCGTGGGCGCTGGCATCCTTTTCCTGCCCATCAACGCGGGCAGCTTCGGCTTCTGGCCCCTCCTCGCGGCCACGATTCTGATTGGGCCGATGACATACTTCTCCCACCGCGGTCTGGCCCGCATGATTTGTGCGTCACCACGCCAGGGCGAGGACATCACCGCAGTGGTCACGGACTATTTCGGCAAGAGCGCAGGTTTTATCATTTCGGTGATTTATTTCTGCGCCATCTTCCCCATCGTCCTCATTTATGGCGTTTCGATCACCAATACGGTCAACAGCTTCATCGTCAACCAATTAAATGGACCCACGATTTCACGCCCGCTGTTGGCTTTCCTCCTCGTGGGCATCATGACCATCGTCTTCGCCTTTGGCCAACGCATCGTGCTCGCCGTGACGCAGTTCTTGGTCTACCCGCTGATCTTCTGCCTGGGCGCGTTATCCATCTACCTCATCCCGCGCTGGGACGTCGCTTCCTTCATGGAGGTGGGCAACAATGATTGGCGCGTCGTCGGCGCTGTCGCCCTCATCATCCCCGTGCTGGTCTTCTCCTTTAACCACTCCCCCGCGATTTCCCAGTTCTCCTTGGCCATGGTCGCCGCACACGGCCGTGAGAAGAGCTCGGAGAACGCCTCGCGCGCGCTGGCGCTGACCGCCATTCTGCTCACCGTGTTCACCATGTTCTTCGTGTGGTCCTGCACCCTCACGCTTGGTGCGGACGGCCTCGCCGAGGCCCGCGAGCAAAACCTGCCGGTTCTGTCCTACCTGGCCAACGTCACCGGTGTTCCGGTCCTGGCATTCCTCTCCCCGATCATCGCGATGGTTGCCATCATCTCCTCCTACTTCGGCCACGTCTTGGGAGCTACCGAGGGCGGCAACTTCCTGCTGCGCAGCGCCGCTCCGCGCGCCACCAAGAAGCTCTCGGAGAAACAACTCAATTCCATCATGCACGGCATCATCTTTGTCTGTGCGTGGATCGTGGCCATCATCGATCCGTCGATCCTGGGCCTCATTGAGGCCATCGGCGGCCCCTTCATCGCCTCGATTCTCTACCTGCTACCGATGTATGCCATCCACCGCATCGACGCTCTCAAGCAATTCCGCGGCCGTGCCAGCAACGTCTTCGTCGTCATCACGGGCCTCATCGCCGTGGGAGCAACCATCTGGGGACTATTCGTCTAGCTTTCCTCTAACCATGCCTTCAACACAGTGGCGTGGTTGACCTCGCGGTCCTTGGCGGCGAAGAGAAGGGTGACGTCACCATCCTCTGCTAGTTGGCGCAAGCGCGCCAACTCCTCGCCGTCGTTCTCGTCGAGCTCCGCGCGGTAGCGCCGTGCAAATTCCTCAAAGGTGTCAGCATCGTGCCCCCACCACTTACGCAACCCTGGACTGGGCGCGACATTTTTGAACCAGTGGTCATAGGACAGACGCTCCTTGGCCACGCCACGGGGCCAGAGCTTATCGACGAGCACCGCTGCCCCACGCGGCTGCTCATCTTCCCGAATAACGTCATGCACCTTAGCCGTGTAAATCATGGCTTCCAGGTTAGGCGTTAATCCCCTTGACGCGGCGGCCCAGCTCGCGGGTAATGTCGCGATCCTGGTCGCGGCGCTTAATCGCCTCGCGCTTGTCATAGTCCTGCTTACCCTTGGCCAAGCCGAGCTCGCACTTGGCGCGGCCGTCCTTCAAGTACACCTTGAGCGGGATCAGCGTCTTATTGCCGTCGCGCACCTGGCCCATAAGCTTATCAATCTCCCTGCGGTGCAACAGTAGCTTGCGTGTGCGCTTCGGTGAGTGATTCGTCCACGAACCCTGGGAATACTCCGGGATGTGGAGGTTGCGGATGTAGACCTCGCCGTCGTCAATGGTGGCGAAGGCATCTGCCAAGGAGATTTTGCCTTCGCGCATCGACTTAATTTCGGTGCCCACGAGCACCATGCCGCATTCCAGGGTGTCGAGGATGGTGTAGTCGTGGCGGGCACGTCGGTTGGTGGCCAAGGTCGAGTTATTGTCGACGGCCGCCTTTTTCTTCTTTGCCTTCTTCGCCATAGTTCGCACTATATTACGCTACTGCCAGGCACAACCCACAACAGGCCTGTTGGGCTATGTCCGCACATAGGCGCGCATGGTCACCTGTGCGGTCAGTGCAGCGCACAAGATTGCCACGAGCCCCACGATAGGCAGAGCCGTCCACACGTCGCCTGCGGTCACCGGGGCCAAAAGCTGATTGTGGTACAAGTCCTTCAGTGCCGGATCGATCACCGTGTTCTTTCCCACGATGACACCGACCCCGGCGAGGATGACACCGCCGAGGGAACCAAGGACCGCCTCCATGATGAAGGGCGCGTGGGTAATCCACCGCGAGGCACCGACCATGCGCATGATCGCGGTCTCTCGCTGGCGCTGATAGGCGGCGATCTGCACCATGTTCGCAATCAGCATGATGGCGGCCAGCGCCATGACCGCTGCCAGGACGAAGGTGGCATTCCGGATGGCGTCGAGGTTGCCGGCGGCGCTGCGCACCTCCTCCTGCTGATCGATGATGTCGCTGACGGCGGGGTCGGACGCGATGGCGTCGATAGGCGCGGTATCCGTCGGATCCTTCAGCCGCACATGGAAGGCCGCCGGCAGCGCATCCGGGGATGTCTCCTCAACCATGACTGGATCGGTTTCCTTGAACAACTCCACGAAGCGCTCATAAGAATCCGCACGGTTGCGGTAGTTGACAGACTCAATATCCTCATCTGCTTCCAGCTTCTTCCTTAGCCCCGCGCAGGCAGAGTCCTTGCACTCCGGATCGTTCGCGGAAATATCTTCGTTGAGCTGGACCATGACCTCGACGCGCTCGAGGTAGATGTCTTTGGTCTCGTTGGTCATCTGGGTCACCAGAACACCGGCCACCACCAGGGCCACCGAAATGGCCGTGGTAATCACCATGGCGATGGTCATGGTGATATTGCGCCCAAGCCCCTTGAAAGCCTCTCTAAAAACAAAGCCCAGATTCACCTAAACCGCCTCCCCATACATCGCATTCTTCTCATCGCGCACGAGCGTGCCGTTGTGTAGCTCAATGACGCGCTGGCGGGCCTCGTTGACCGCGCGCGCGTTGTGCGTCGACATCACGATCGTCGTCCCGCGACGGTTGATCTTGGTAAGCAGCGACATGATCTCCGCAGCAGTGGAGGGATCAAGGTTGCCCGTCGGTTCGTCGGCAAGCAGCAGCTTGGGACGGTTGACAAAGGCCCTCGCGATCGCCACGCGCTGCTGCTCGCCGCCCGAGAGCTCATGCGGCATGCGGTGCTGCTTGGCGCCCAGGCCGACCATGTCGAGGACCTCGGGGACTTGCTTGGCAATCCGCGCCTTGCGTTTGCCGATGACCTCGAGGGCAAAGGCGACATTGTCGTAGACATTGAGCTTGGGCAGAAGCCGGAAGTCTTGAAAGACATAGCCGATGGATTGGCGCAAGCGGTTGACCTCGCGGCCTTTCAGCGTGTTGACGTGGAAGTCCCCGAAATAAATATCCCCCGAGCTGACATTGGTCTCGCGCACCATGAGCTGGAGGAAGGTCGACTTACCGGAGCCGGAGGGACCAATGAGGAAGACGAATTCTCCGTCTTCTATCTCAAAGGACACCTTGTCCAGTGCGGGCCTAGTGGAGGTCGAATAGACCTTGGACACATTCTCGAAAGTGATCACTTAAGCCACATTAGCAACATTTGTTACTCGGGCCTAGGGCTCCTGCTGCGCCATGCGCCACCGGATCCCGGATTCCAGGAAGCCATCGATATCCCCATCCAATACCTTGGAAGGGTCTCCTACCTCATAGTTAGTGCGCAGATCCTTGACCATCTGGTACGGATGCAGCACATAGGAACGCATCTGGTTGCCCCAGGAGGCATTGCCACCCGCGCCCAGTGCATCGAGCTCCGCGCGCTCCTCCTGGCGCTTGCGCTCCAGCAGCTTCGCCTGCAGCACGCGCATGGCAGAGGCCTTGTTCTGGATCTGGGACTTCTCATTCTGACAGGTCACCACGATGCCGGTCGGGATGTGTGTCAGGCGCACCGCCGAATCCGTCGTGTTCACCGACTGACCACCGGGGCCCGAAGAGCGGTAGACGTCCACGCGCACCTCTGAATCCGGCACCTCGATGGAGTCGGTCTGCTCCACCACCGGCAGCACCTCGACCTCAGCGAAGGAGGTCTGGCGGCGGGCTTGGTTATCAAAAGGCGAGATGCGCACGAGGCGGTGCGCGCCCTGCTCCACGGAGAGCTGGCCATACATGTATTCGCCATGCACCACGAAGGTCGCGGACTTAATACCAGCCTCCTCGGCATAGGAAATGTCGTAGACATCGACTTTGTGGCCGTGCTTTTCCGCCCAGCGCGTGTACATGCGCATGAGCATCTCCGCCCAGTCCGCGGCATCCACACCACCGGCACCGGAGCGGATGTTAATCACCGCTTCGCGCTGGTCGTACTCGCCAGAGAGCATGGTGGTCACCTCGAGCGATTCGATGGCGGCGCCAAGCTCCTTCAACTCTGTGTCGACGAGTTCCTGGGAGGCCTCATCGCCCTCTTCTTCCGCCAGCTCCGCCATCACCGGCAGATCCTCAATCCGCCCGCGCAGGGACTGTAACTTGCGCAGCTTTGCCTGCTGCGCCGAGAGCTCCGAGGTCACCTTCTGTGCATGGTCAGGGTCATCCCACAGCGACGGGTCCCCTGCCTGGGCCTCGAGCTCGCGCACGCGCTCGGACACCGCCTCCGGGTCCATCACCTTTTCAATGGAGGTCAAGGTGGCGCTGAGTTCCTCAAGTCGTGCTGTTTGTTCCGGACGCATAGCCCCCTACTCTACTTATTCTTTCTCCCTGATTAGCCATCGGCCGCGTTTAGCGCGACAATAGGCGGCATGAGTGACCAGCCAAGCCTCACCGAGATGATCGATGCCATCATCAAGACCTTCATCGTCGCCCATGCCGACGATACCGACGCCCACCTTGCCCAGGCGCTTGTTTATAACGCCGGCCGCCTGGCCTGGCGCCTGCGCGAGCAGGGAGTAGACGTCGAGCAAAAGACCTCCGTCTCCGATGTCGTCACCGACGCTGACTTCGCCGCCGAGCGCTTCGTCGCTGGTGTCCTCGAAGCCCTGCGCGGCGAGGACGGCATCGTGGGCGAGGAGGGTGCGAACCGTGAGTCGGCCTCCGGCCGCACCTGGGTCATCGACCCCGTCGACGGCACCTACAACTTCGCTTCCGGGTTCGATTACTGGTGCTCTGCACTCGCGCTTATCGACGCTGAAGGGGTCATCCTCGGCGCCGTTCACCGCCCCGCTATGGGCTACACCTGGTTTGGTGGCCGCGACTTCCCCACCAGCCTGGATGGCAAGGACGTTGCCAAGCTTGCCGACACCCCCGCCGACAAACTGTGCTTGTCGACGTACCTGCACCCTACGTCCATGATCGACCCGAAAATCGCTGCTGCCTGGGAGAAGGTAGCTCCGCACTTCGCCACCGTGCGTATGCTGGGTGCGGGCTCCGTGGATCTCTCCTGCGTGGCGGATGGCACGTGGGGCGCGTGGATGCAGCACTCGGTCAAGGACTGGGATTGGTATCCCGGCCAGGCGCTGGTGCTGGCCGCGGGCGGCGCGGCGCGCAAGGTTGAGGCCGGCGGTGTGGAATGGTGTATCGCGGGTAATAAACAGGTAGTTGATCAGATGGAGGAATGGCTCCGTGGGTAAGTACAAAGAAGATCTCGGCTTGGCATTGGAGATGGCGGGCCATGCGGACGCCATCACGATGCACCGCTTTGAGGCTGCAGACCTGTCCGTCAAAGAAAAGCCGGACATGACCCCGGTCTCCGATGCGGACTTGGCCTGCGAAAAAGCCATCCGTGAGGCACTGAAGCGCTCCCGCCCGCGCGATGAAGTTTTGGGCGAAGAGTTTGGCGGCGAGGCTTGTTTCGAGGGCCGTCAGTGGGTCATTGACCCCATTGACGGCACAAAAAACTTCGTGCGCGGCGTTCCCGTCTGGGCCACGCTGATCGCTCTGTTGGAGGACGGCGAGCCGGTCGTCTCCGTCGTCTCCGCCCCAGCCCTGCGGCGCCGCTGGTACGCGGCCAAGGGCGGAGGCGCCTTCCGCGTCTTTGGCGGAGAGCCGAAGCGCCTGCGCGTCTCCGAGGTCTCCAAATTGGAGGATGCTTCCTTGGCCATGAGCTCCTTGTCTGGGTGGCAGCCAAACCGCGACGCTTTCATCTCCTTCACGGACAAGGTCTGGCGCCTGCGCGGCTACGGCGACTTCTGGAACTACTGCCTCGTGGCCGAAGGCGCCGTCGATATCGCCGCCGAGCCCGAGGTCTCCCTCTGGGACCTAGCGGCCCCGGCGCTCCTCGTGACCGAGGCAGGCGGCCGCTTCACCAACGTCCGCGGCGAAGACGGCCCCCACGGCGGCTCGGCTCTGGCCTCCAACGGCAAGCTTCACGACGCCGCCCTCAGCGCCCTCTCCTAGCGCCGTGCGGCGCCGCACGCCGGTGCCGCAGCCTAGCGCCGAACTGCGAACCGCACTCCGCAGGTCATTTCGATCAAATAAGGCCCCAGATCTTTAACGATCTGGGGCCTTAAATGTTAGAAACGTACTTCTAGTTCTCCGGAATCGTGAATCCGGAACCCACGCCCTCGCGGCGGTTCAAATCCGCGATGATGGCATCGGTGTTGGACACGACCGTCGGGTTGTGCAGTGCACCCTGCCACGGGGTGCGGCAGGACGGCAGCCCCGGAATCAGACCGCGGGATACCGATCCGACAATGCGGCCATTGTGGAAGACCGGTGCACCGGAATCTCCAACCATGGCGCACACCTGGTTGATGGTGATTTTCTGGCTGTGCTGGAAGGTCATGCCACAGGTGCGGCCGGTAGCCACGCCGCGCTTGCAGGTGATGTCACCCGGCTGGGTGGCCCCACCAATCCCGTACGCGGTCACACCGTTGTAGCTGCGGGTCACCTCTGCCTGGGAGCCGAACTCGATGAGCGAGTAGTCCAGCTGCGCGTTCTTGGACACCACGGTGCCCGTGGGACCTACCTGCCAGGAGTCCGCCGACGACACCGGATCACCCACGTTGCCGCAGTGACCGGCGGTAATACCGACCTTGCGACCTTCAGCATCCATGCCAGCAGCCGTCAGCGTGCACATGGTGTCCTCACGGATGTACAGCGGGGTACCCGGGCCATACAGCGATTTTCCTTCAGTCATCGCAACATTAGATTCCTCGGGAATCTGGGGTGCATCGTAGAAGGAGCCGGGTACCCGGTGCAGAACATAGTCCGCGTGCGGTTTACCGGCCGCAATCTTGGAGAACAGGTCGTTCTTCCACACGTAGTTCGGATCAGTGCCCTGGGGCACGAACTCCGGCTGCGTGGCCTCCTCCAGCAACCCGATGGGAGTCGGGTTCGTCAGCGGTTCACCCGTGATGGCATCAGCGCCGGCATAATCCTGCTGCTCGGACGGGGCCGGCAGCTGCGTCTGCAGGTTCGCCTGCTCCGCGACGCGCTGCGCCGCAGGAGAGTTCACGGCTCCTTCGACCGCCTGGTTCACATCCTTCGATGCCGCTGCGGCGGCACCGTTGACGGCGGTGTCGACGGCGTCGGTCAGCGCTGCGTCCACAGGCTTGGTCTCAATACCTACGGACTTCAGGTCCGCGCGCACCTGGTCAACAAAACCGGCCGAATCGATTTCCGGGATGGTGGGGAGATCCTGGGCACCCGCCGCTGGGTTACCCAGGAAGAACGCACCTGCGAAAGCCGAGCCCACGAGGACTTTCTTAAGGTGCGGAATTTTTCGCATTGAGCAATTCCTCTTTCACTTCTTCTCGTATTGGTCTATAAGACCTACCCATGATGGCACGCGCATCGAAGCGGCCGTTTCTAACGTGTGAGACTGTGTCCAACCCGTTACATTACTGACAGTTTTCGGGTGCCCCCTCTCTTCTTTCACCGCCTCCCCGCCCCGGGGCGGCCCTACTATGGAGGCATGTCTGAGACCTCCAATTCTCCTTCACCCGCTGCAGACATTGAGGAAATTGTCGCCGTTGTCCTACGTGATACCCACGGCCGCGTGCTAGTCCTCCGCATCACCTCCACCCCAGAATTCGTCCTGCCTTTCGGCTCCATTGACAGCACCCTCAATCCCGCCCGCGCGGCCCAGCTCATCGCCCACGAAGCCATACGCGCGGTGGTCGATATGTCCAAGCTGCGCCGGCTTGCCACCTATATCTCCCCAGCCGCTAACGACGCCCCACAGACTATCCACGCGCACGTGTATGTCTACGAAGAAGAAATCTCTGTTGTACACCCCGACAAGGAGATTGCCGAGCTAGCGTGGGTCGATCCCGCTGCCCCGGACGTCGATGTCGCCCCGTTACTCAAGGAGAGGGTATTCCCCGCCTTGCAGGAACTCTAGCCTCCCAAGCCTTAGACTCCACCCCATGACTACGCAGCGACTACTCCCCGTTCTCGCCGCCGGTTCCCTTGCCCTTGCGCTGGCCGGCTGCGCCACCGATGACAGCACCGACGCCACGCTTTCTGACGTCTCCCCTACAACCACCCAGGCCGCCGACGCCGAATCCGGGGCTCCAGCACCCGCGGCTCCGCAATCGCCCGAGGCCGATGCTCCGGCCCCAGAGGACTCCCAACCTGCGGAAGACCACGACGCTGAATCCACTCAGAACACCGACCCGGCCGCAGCTGGCAACGAATCCTGCGCAACGGCCCAGCTCGATATCGGCCTAGCCAACGAGCAAGGCGCGGCCGGTTCGCGGTTAGCGGACATCACCTTCACCAATACGTCCTCTCAGCACTGCACCTTGCACGGCTTCCCCGGTGTTTCCGCCGTCACCAACGACGACGGCACCCAGCTTGGCGCCGCCGCCGTACGCGAAACCGGCAAGGAAGCAACAACCGTCACGCTTCAGCCCGGCCAGTCGGCCCGCGCGGGCCTCAAGATGACCAACGTTGGCGTCCTCGACCCCGCTTCCTGCCAGCCCCAGTCTGCCGACGGCTTGCGCGTGTACCCGCCCGGCGAAACCGCCAGCGCTTTCATCCGCGTCGAGGGCCTCGAAGGCTGCGCGGGCGATGCGAGTTACCTTTCCATCCAGCCCGTCGCCGCCGCCTAGAGCCCACCCCCGGGGGAAGAGAAAATAGACCTTTCAATGTAACTGGCCGCAAATCATGAAACTCACGCCCCTCAGGTAACAAGCCTTAAAGTTGATCCCCCAAGCTATTGCACAGCAATCACACAGGGGGCATTATAAATCTGCCACATACTGGCAAATTCTCTTCTCTCTCAAGGAGCTTTCATGATTCATATCTACAGGCTTGAGCAAACCCTGCCGCAGATTATTGGTGCCATTATCGCGATAATCGCCATCATCACCGGTGCCGTTAACGGCGCTGGCAGCTCGCACTCTGGCCCCGGCAGCACGACCCAACCGGCTCCGCGCCCATCGGTGTCGAGTGAAAACCTTGTTCAGCCAAACTCGAGCCAGTACCTGCTGAACATGGACTACGTCAACAGTATTACGGTCAATGGCCAAACCATTTCCGACACCATGGTCCGTACCCGCACCACATCGGACATTGAAGCCTACGTCGGACGGGATGATCTGGACGGCAAGTACAAGACTCTAACTTTCAGCCTCGCCTGGGATGACAACATCAAGCGCAGGGAAGGCATCGACTCTGCCGTCGTGAAGGTCTACCTCGGCAAGAACCGTGCAGAGTACGCGAAGTCTTATGTCGTCAAACCCGGTCAGGTGGTTAACTCCGGCCCCATCAACATCAGCGGGCTGGACAAAGTGCTTGTTGAGGTGGAGCCAATCCACGGCCCTGGCCTGGCCATCTTTAACGCACGCCTCCACCGCTAATTACTAGTTTCTCGATGACCCAGAACGTGTAAGTTCTGGGTCTTTTCTTTTGTCTCGGCAGCTAGATCAGTGACGACAGCCTACAATCGCGGCATGGAATCGAAGACGCTGACGTCACTGGTATTTGGAAATGTTGTGCTGGAATCGCAGATGACGAAGACGATTATCGTCGTCTACGCCGACGACATGCGATCCTGGTACTTCCGTCCCAGTCCCTATACGGAACTCAAGGTGCCGCTCGACGAACTGCAGGGGAAGCTGAGCAGAGAACGCGCGGAGCTTATCTCAGAGCGCATTTTTGATAACGTCAAGCTGGAGCTCGAGGAGAGCTACCCCGGGGGCGTCGACCGCGCCCAAAAGGAGCTCTGCGGTTGGCTCCTGTGTGAGGAATCAGCCGCTTAGACCAACATCAGGCCGGTGCAGGTGCTGATTTGGGATCCATGCGGCCCGTTGGACCGTATGCCAACCGGCGATGCGCCCACTCGAACGGGCCGGGCTTGCCCCAAGCCTCAAGCAGAGCGGCAAGAAGCAGCGTGAGAACAAAGACCAACAGACCGATTCCTAACTTGCCGCTCACCGAAGCATCCGCACCGAGCCCGAAGCCAGCCGGGGTAACCAGAATGATGAAGAAGACCGACTGCGCAATGTAGCCCGACATCGAGCGCTTGCCCAGCGCCACGAAAGCATAGGCCCACCCGGGAACACGGTTGTTGAGTTTCTCCGTGAGCAGTGCCAACACTGCCACGATCCCCGGGCCGGTAAGGAAACCGAAGGCTTGGTTCAGCATGAAGAACACCGGTTCCAATTCGGTTGACACAACACCAGCAGCCGCAAGCCCCCCACGGAAGCCCCACAACGACGATGACCACACCTGCAATGACAACCCAGGTGATGAGAGTGCGGCGGTGTGCAGAAACGTTGGCCAGCACGCCCTCCCGCGCCCAGATGTACCCGATGAGCAAGGCGCCTACTAGCCCCACGAAGGCGATGGGGACCTGCCCCAAGGCAGCAACCTCACCGCGCAGGTTGCGGGCGAAATAGTCGCCGAATGTGACAAGTTCACCGGTCATCGGCCGCGAACTGGGCAGAGGATTGAAGTAACCAAAATAGGCTCCCAATGCACCCGAACCGGCGAAAGCCGCATAGCCGCCAAAGAACCAGTAGGCAATGCGCCGCAGAGTGCGCGTCGAGAGCGTAAAACACCACGCCAGAGCGATGCCCATGAGGCCATAGACCAGCATGATGTCGCCGTCGAAAAGCACGAAGCCATGCGCCAGACCAAAGACCGCCAGCAGGCCGTAGCGGCGGATGAGTACGCGCCGTGATTCTGTAGTGGTGTAGCCCTTGCGCTGCAGGCTCGCAGCAATGAGACCAATGCCGAATCCCAGCAGCATGCAGAACATGGGCAGGCCTCGCACACGTACAAACATGCCGGTGAACACCGCGGAGAAAATGTCTAAAGTGCTGCTGGGGCGCACACCACCCACGGTGGAGCTGGGCCCCAAGGACCACTCGTTCACAACCCAGCTCTGCACGGCGTTCGCCATGGCAATCCCCAACAGCGCCGTGCCGCGCGCTAAGTCGGGAACGATAAGGCGTTGCTGTTTCTCCTGCATACACCCTATTTTACTCTTCTCAAGCATCATCTAAAGGCCGTTTGACTAGGCTAAGCCCCATGCCTGAGCCACTGTCCTATTCCTCCGCTGAGGGCTTCCCGCATCTACACATGTCCCGTGTCATAGACGCCGATTTCGATATTGCCGCAGACAAACTGTTCCGCTGGGGCCTGCAGCGCAGCGGTCTTTTTCGGGTTCGCCCGAGCCACGCCACGGTGGAAGAAGGCGCGGAGGTCGGCCTCGGGTTGGGGCCGTGGGAGTTTCGCTGCCGAGTGGTGGATGTGTTCCACGAGGAGGGACGCTGCGGTTTTACCTACGGCACCCTACCCGGCCATATCGAGCGCGGCGAGGAAACCTTTACGCTGGAGCGCCTGCGGGATGGGCGCACGCTGCTGCTTGTCGACGCCTCCTCCCAGCCCGCCCACCTAACCTTCCTGCGCCCGCTGCTCGATATTCCCCGGCGCGCACTGATCCGGTGGTTTTATCTGCGGGCGCTGGATGAGCGATAGGGATGGCAGCCGCTTTAGCCGCAGTCCCAGTCGAAGAGAACCTTGTCGAAGTTACGTGCGGCGAGATCCTCGGGGTGGATGTAGAAGTTTCCGATTCCTCCATCACCCCATTCGAATGTGCCACCATTATCCACCGTCGCGAGTGCGATGTGTTCATCGCTAATAGGAAGTTTGCTGGGGTTCCAGTAGGTAGCGTAGCCGCCGAGGCGAACCTCGCACTGCCCGTCCTCGAGGTTTACGCGCTCCTCTGATTCCTCAGCGGTGGGATCAACGCTGAACCCCTCGGCTTCAACGCGGGCCACAATCTCATCGAACAATTCCTTCTGGCCGGCCTTAGTGTCGCCGGGGAGCTTGGTCGCCTCGATTGTGGTTTCCCCGTCGATAACGCGCCGCGTGATAATGTCCCAGCCGTATGTGTGAACATCCACCAGGTCCTCGCCGCGCCGCAGGAGAGCCCTAAGGTCGTTGTTCCAAAAGGCGGTGCGGCCGAACTCGTGCGCGTTTTCGGTAACGCTCAGCTCGCTCAGCTTCCCGTCGATAGTCGTAGCCTCCAGCGGTTCCTCCGCTGGGTGCTCTCCTGAATCCTCTACTTCCTCCGGCACCTCGCCTACGTGTGGGGCGGAGATGTCTTCAAGGTATCGAGCGAAGGGCGTGGAAGTGCGTTCACCTGTCGCCACATACTTGTTACAGAGTTCCATTCCCCATCCGTACTCACCGGGTACGAAAAGCTGAAGGAGGCCGGAGGTAGGGAAACCGGGAAGCGGTTCAAACTCAGCGAAATTGAACTGGGCAATAAAGAACATGGGCTCGTCGTCGTACTCGGGGTACGGCGCGTGCTCTGGCAGGTACGGGGTTCCGCACAGCTTGGAGGTGGTAGGCGAATCTGGGCGGGAGCTTTCCGCAAAGTCGATGATCGGGCGCGTGGGGACACTGTCGAAGGAATACTTCAGGGCATAAAAGTCATCTTCTGCTGTCATGGGGGCGATTTTAAAAAAGAATCATGCAGGTAGCTCGGGGGATATTCCCCACCGCCTTTCCGATGGCAAGCGGCACGCAGGCGTTCAATGTAGCTTGGCTCACATGGAAAACACGTCACGCTTCTCTCTAACGCCCCTGTTAACGGCGTTGATCGCTGTTCTTGGAACAACCGCTCTTGCCGTTGTATCAGGTCTCCTTCCAGTAGCCACTGCTGAAGAAGAGACGAACGCCTCCGGTTCCTCTTCCAGCACCATGGCCCCAACCATGGTGGTCTTCGATTCCTCCGGCTCGATGATCACAAACGATGCCGGCGGGCAGACCCGCATTGATGCCGCCAAAAATGCCGCCCGCACCTTCATCACGGAGGCTGGTGACGACGCCCCTCTGGGGCTTGTCACCTACGGCGGCAACACCGGCGAGGCCCCTGAAGATGAGGCGGCCGGCTGCCAGGACATCACCGTGGTCACACCACCCGAGGCCGGCAACTCTGAGAAGATGATCGCCCACATGGACGGCCTGCAACCGCGCGGCTTTACGCCCATCGGCGAGTCCCTGCGCAAGGCCGCGGCAGAACTCCCCAAAGAAGGCCAGCGCAGCATCATCTTGGTCTCGGATGGCGTTGCCACCTGTACCCCGCCACCGGTGTGCGATGTGGCGAAGGAGCTGAAGGAGCAGGGCATCGACCTAGTCATCAACACCGTCGGCTTCAACGTGGAACCTGAAGCACAGCAGGAACTGCAGTGCATTGCCGACGCCACCGGCGGCACCTACGCCGACGCCTCCGACGCCGATAGCTTGGCCAAGGAGCTGAACCGTGCGGCCCCGCGCACCTTCAACGCCTATGAGTCAGACTTGGAGGAGATTGACGGTGGCGAAACCGAGGGCTCTCCCGCCAAAATAGACCGTGACGTAGAGGCCTTCTCCACCACTCTTCTTCCCACGGAAGGTAAAGGCCACTCGGCTGAATCCGAGACCTTCTTCACCACCCCGATTGCTGAAGGCGAGCGCGTCGTCATCAGCGCCAACACGACGCAAACACCAAGTATCAACAATTTCCGAAAAGGCGGATCATTCCACTTAGGTATTGATGCAGCTGAACTATCCTGTGAACTCGACTCCGCTTCCGCCACTGATACCTCAGTGAACCAGTACCAGACCGCAACCTTGTACAGCACCCAAGGTGGTGAAGAGGGGTGCGACTCCGATCAGCTCGCTTTTTCGATTCAGCGAAAAGGTGACTGGAAGCAAGATGAAGAGCTCGGGGTGGAAGTGACCATTACCCGCTTCGGTGAGCCGGATATGGAGGGCCAACCAGATCCGGCCGAAGAAAAGACCGAACCAGACACCGTCACGGCTTCCGGTGACCCCACCGAGATTACTCCCGGAACGTGGTTCACCGACGCAGCTGAGCTCACCCCGCAGCAGCCGGTGCACGCACAGATCGTCCCCGGCGAAACCCACTTTTACCGCATGTCCGTCGAACATGGGCAACAGCTTGCTGGCAACATCGCCATGGTCGAAGAAGCCGATGACTTTGACAACAATGGACCGGGTGACGCCCTGATCGTTACCGCGTACAACAAAGCCCGTGCACAAATTGACGTTGAGGGTTCCCACGCAACCATTCAAAAGGACAGCAAGATCGATTTCAGCTACCCAGCTCCCATCCTCTTCTCTAATCGTTACGGTGGCTCACACAACGATGGTGCGGGAGGTCTAGGAATTGAAAAGGTATGGCAGGGCGGCGAGCAATACATCGCCGTCAACTACGAGAAGCTACTGACCGACCAGGAAATCGACGAAAATACGCAGCTACCGGTGCTGACCTATGACCTCGTGGCGGACGCCGTGGGTGATCCCGTTCCGGAGCCGACCTTTGCGCCAGTCAAGCTTGAGACTGAGAAGCCTTCTGCGCCAGCGGAAAGAGACGCTAAAGAAGACACGGAGAACCACGCGCAAGAAGACGATGACTCCTCACTCTTCTCCGGATTCCCCTTCCTCTTGGTAGGGCTCGGGCTCCTCGTCCTCTTCGGCCTCGTCGTTGCTCTGGTTGTTGTTATCAGGAGCCTCAACCGCTAGCCCCGCTGACCACGAACGTCATTCACGGTAATTAGAGCCCCGAATCTGCAAAGATTTCGGGGCTTATTTACGGTGACTGTCGTGACGTAGTACTCCACCCTGTAGGGCAGAGCCCTCCGCTACTGAAGCGAGCCCACCGCCTGCCTCAAAGTGTGCGCAACCGACAACGCCGTAATGGCAGAGGTTTTGGGATTCACTGGATGTGGAGAAGATTCGCTAACCAGAGAGAAAGCGCCGGCGGAGCCTGATACCTCGATGTCATGGCGTGTTTTAATCAGATTCGGAGAAGCAACTAGTTCCACCGATACGCGCTCAAGTGATCGCGCAAGCAACTCGTCATCGCTGGAGCCTCTGCCGCGAGTTGCCCAAGCAAGAGCGACGGAAACATTGACGTTGCCAGGGAATTTTGCAATCGCGTCACTAGGCCTACCGCTGAAAAGTACAAACGGTTCTGTTGGGCTTTCTAATTGAGCGCGCTCAGCATCATTCATCCAGCCTTGAATGAGAGACTCTGCATTCTTGGTGGTTCGAATCTTTACGGTATCCACGGCATTCGACTCTGCTAATGCCGCCCACAGATCGAATCCTCCGATCGCACCGGAGGTAACATGCACTTTCCCAGGCCCAGACAGCAGCGCCTGGCGCGTGTCAGGATCGGCCAAAGCGCCTACCGAGGTCAGCACCAAATCCTTGCCGCGGGCAATCACTGCCGGTCCATGTTCTTTCGCCGCCGCAACGCCCGCGCATTCAACCACAATATCGTGGGCATCGATGAGCTCTAGAAGGTTATCATTGTGAAGCGATACTCCCAAGGCGCCGCGTTCTCGGTGCGGGGCAGCATCACGAACAAATCCACTGACTTCGAATTCCGATGGGTCAAAAAGTGTCACCAATTGACGTCCGATTGCACCAAAACCAAGGAGTAAGACTCGTGGAGCCGAAGCAGACATGATAATCCTCCATTACCGTGCGTTTTAGATGTGAACCCACTCTATCCATTTAGCTCCTACCAGGGAAAATGAAAAAGAACCCCACCAGCCATGTTGACTGGTGGGGTTCCGGAAGTTGGTAGCGGGGGCCGGATTCGAACCGACGACCTCTGGGTTCTCACCCTCAAGTTCGAGCCACCTGCAGTTATTACCCTTTTACCTGCTGATTAGAGAGGTATAAGCATACTGGGCCTTACTGCGCCTTACCGCAGATTACCGACTCTTAAGTCCCGTTTTGAGTCCCACTTTCTTCACCGAGATTCAAGGCTCCCCGCATAGCGTCGACATCAGTCCAATCCGTGTAGTTGCGCGTGTTCACGTCGACGTCATGCCCGAAGTAGGCTGCACGCACCTGGGCGGGCACCCCTCGCGCGATGGCCCGGTTATTGAGCACCGTGCGCCAGTCATGGGATCTCATTAAAGCGATGTGGTCGTCCTGGAGCTGCGCGCCGACATCTTTAAACAGAGCCGCTGACGCTTTCACGGCGTTGTCGGTGCGCCAGTGCGCCTGCTTGTCTCCTGGCGAAGGGATCAGTGGGTCGGTCGTTCCTAGTCCGTCGAGCCGGTTTAACCAAAACTTTTCGACACGCTTGTCCAGGAACGGGATAGAACGGCCTCTGTGCGTTTTGGATTGATCAGATGTAATGCTGATCGCGATTTGCCCATTAGCGACTTTTACAGATTGTCTCGTCGCCGCCAGCGCCTCTGAGATGCGAAGTCCCGTCCCCGCTTGTAGTAGTGCCAGCGCAACCACGTTGCCATGTTTTGCGATGGAGCTTGCTCGTCTGTCCGTACCCGGTGGTAACGGTCTGGCCGTATCGCGTGCAATGAGATGGTCTACAACGGCGTCGTATTGTGCGTTCGTCAGGGCGTGACCGCCTTGCGGTTTATTGCCCTTCTTGACCTCGCCGAGGTCGATACTGATTCCGCGTAACGGGTTGTGGTCGATAACACCCTCGCGGATGAGTTGATCCAGAATATACTTGCTCACGACAGTACGGGCCTGCCGTGCGGATTCCGACCCGTTTGCGGTGGCGATGGCCTGCAATGCGCGTTCGAGAGTTCGGAATTTCACAGCCTCGCCAATGGCATGTTTTCCAAGCTGTGCTTCGGCCTGTTTCAATGCGAGCTCATACCGGGCGCGCGTGTTCGGCCGCAGCCGTGCCGCCTGGATGGCCGGCTTAGAAACGTCGGTAATGAACGCCGAGAAGTTCTTACTCTTATCCCAATTGGTCGACGTCGAGTTGAGCTTGCTGTCCCGCTTCTCGACGGCAATTCGCCGGAATTCCCCCTTTGTCCTTGCCCGGATTGTCGGGCGGTAAGTCGTTCCGCCCCATAGTCGGACGGTGATTTTCGCTTCGTATGGACCGCGCGGCGGTAAAGCATCAACGACGCGATCGATGGAATCTTCCCCAGGGCTTAGTTTCGTTCTGGCGGCACGTATTTGCTTGCCGCCTGTTTGTGAGGGCCGTCTTTGACGGTGGCGAGTACGCCTGAAGATGCGCAGCAGATTCAGGGGGCCGACACCGGAGAAGCGTGACCCTTACAAACAGACTGTGGCCCCGGCTGCATCAGCAGTCGGGGCCACCCTGCCACAGTAAGCACGATAAGTAGGAGGTGGATATGCGAGACAAGTTCTCGACATATTCGCGCACCACCGTGCGCCTCGATAAGGATTTAGACCGATTTGTCGAGGAGGTCGCACGGGTCGTAGGGGTGCAAAAGGCCGTCGTGTTCCGGGAAGCTCTCTATGTCCTCGCGGAGGAGGAGAGCGTGCTGACGCAAAAGCGTTTGGCCCCCGGACACGCTGCGCCGCCTGGACGAGATGAACGACCAACTGCGGCGGATTGGCGTCAATCTAAACCAGTTGGCTCGCCGCGCGAATATCGACGGCGTGGCCCCCGTGTCTGAGGCTGTAGAAAGCATTGGCTCCGAGGTTTCTTCTCTTCGCAAAGAGGTGAAGGACTTTGTCCACAATCAAGATTAACTACAGCCAGAATATCCGCGCGGCAACGGTCTACGCCGTCTATGGAACGGCAGACAATGCCCGCAAGGGTGAGGTGCGAGCCGATGCTTTATGCACGGTTCAACCTAACGCTGAATCGTTTTCTCCGGAGGCTACGGCTGGCCGTTGGTCGGGTGTGGACTTCATGGAAGCCAGTGTGGAAGAAATGGAGCGATATGCTCCGGCTCAGCGCACTGACGAAGCAATTATTTATATCCAATCGTGGGCTAAAGACGAGCTGGATAAGGATAACCCGGCCGATGTAGCTCGGGCTAATGCGGCTGGCTCAGAGCTGGCGATGCGGCTGACGCAGGGCACGGGAGTTCCGTTTACCGTGGCTACGCACACCGACAGTAAAAGCGGCTGTGTCCACAACCATATCGTCTTTGCCAACCACGATACGCAGACAAAGAAGGCTGCCCCTCGGGATATGCGCAACTGGTACAAGCTGCGCAATATCAACGACGAGCTGATGCGCGATTTGGGGATGCGTGTCCTGGAGCGAGAGCCGGAAATATCGCTGCTTCCTGCTGAGCGCAGGGCACGCAAGGAGGGCAAGTCCACAGACTCGACGGGCCTGGGCGTGGATGAGCTGACCGCAGCCACGTGGGCTGATTTTGCCCGCAAGCGCATTGATGAGCTGTGCGCGGATAAACAGGTGGCAGATGCTGACGACCCACTGGCGAAGGCAGTAGAGATTGCTGGCAAATACAACCTGTCTCTAAAAGTGCAGCCCAACTCAAAAACCGAGGGTGAGTCGCTAACCGTGGCCCTGGTCGACGACGACGGCGAGGATGCCTACTTCACGAACACCACGAAGGCCGGACGTACTCGAAAGCGTAAAGCAGCTAAAGCTGGCTCAAAATTGGGCCGCAGCTACTCGCTAGAGGGTGTGACCGAACGCGTTAACGAGGCCCAATCAGCCCTTCTTGCGCGGCAGCTTGCAGCACTTCAAGCCAATTCAACCGATGACGACCTGGAGGCGAAATACGGCTCCAGCCTTCTCGATGACGAGGAGGAAGAAAACTATAACAACCAGGAGGTATTCAATCATGGTGTCAGTGACCGAGATGACGAAGCTAGCCCAAGCAGCGGCGAAAGGCAAGATGGACAGCGTCTTGAAGGTTCTCAGCCCACGCCTGGACAAGGCGGAGAAGGCTATCAAGACGCTGCAGGAGAAACTGAAGAGTCTGCCGGAGAATACAGGGGACATTCTCAGTTCTCTGCCCAGCGACTTCTCGACGAGGTTGACGCAAGCGGAAAGCGAATTAAGGAACGTAAAAAGCAATCTCGCCGCAAACAAGAACTACGTGAGCAGCAGTCACTTCCAAGTAACGATGATGGAAGTGCAGCAGATGATCACCGGGCTGATAAGGAACATCGAGGATCTGCCCAACGGCCTGGAGGGGGTAAAAGGGTACCTAATCGAGATAAGCGAGCAGATGTCGCGTCTGACAAGGATGCAACAGCTGGTACTCAAAGCAGCCGAAAGCCCCATCCATCTCGACAAGGATTCCAGCCAAGCAGTAGCCCAGAGCCTGAACGCTCAGATGACTTCGAGCCTGACTTCTAGCCTGGAACCGCTGGTAGAAGTAGCTGTATCTGAGGCAATGTCGAAAGAGTCCGAAAGCCTGCACAAGGCAGCAGAAGCATCTAAGAAGGCTCGCAGCGCCCTGCTCCAGGAGAAGGAGTCCAACGAAAAGCTGCTGGAGAAGATACGTGCAGAGCGCAAAAAGTACAACGACGACATGGAAAAGTCGAACACGAACTTTATTAAGGCCTGCATGTCTGCCTCGTGGATTGCAGCCAGTGTTCTCTTCGTTGCTATCGCACTCGTTGCTGTCGGAGCCTTGGGGAACGGGCTGCTAAGTATGCTCGGCATACCCGACGGCGTGTCTGCCTTGTGGGGTCACGTCCAGGAGGCCAACGGCATCGGCCCAACACTGGGATGGTTGGCGTTAACACTTATCGTCATAGGGGTTCTTATAGCGCTTATGACCTGGATGTTGTCCCAGGCTGCGCCGGGTATTGCTCACTTAGTCGAGGAATACCGTCGCAATCACCCGAGGAAAGAAACGAACCACTAACTAGAACACGTGCACCGTAAAAAGTAAAAATCCCCACAACACAGCGTAGCGGTTAACCGCTACGCTTCTTTTATGCTCTTCCTATGCCCCAACTTTGCAACAGCACCAATAAACTGGCGCCCCGGTTATAAGTTGGGGCGCCAAGTCGATGTGCTCGAGTCGGGGGATGTTAGTGGCCGGTGCCAAGCCGGCCAGACAGGCGGTTCAGCCGGTCCTGACTGGGACCGTCGAGCCCGATAATGGACACGGTTTTGCCTCTGTCCTGGAACTTCTGCGTAATCGCGTCAAAGGTCGCGACCGTGGAGGCATCCCAGATCTCCGCCTCAGTGAGATCAATAGTGATATGACGGGCAGAATCGGTGTAATCAAAGCGATAAACCAGGTCATTGCTTGATGCCCAAAACAACTGGCCATGCACCCGGTAGGTACGAGTATCAATCTCTCCATCGCCGTCGCCGTCGATCTCGGAGACCTTTTCAATGGAAGCGATATGTGCCATCCGACGGGCGAACATGATCATCGCGGTGACCACACCCAACACCACACCAATGGCCAGGTTGCTGGTGGCTAGGGTGGCAATAATCGTCACGGCCATAACAATGGTCTCAGAGACCGGCATGAGTTTAAGGGTGCGTGGATGCACCGAGTGCCAGTCGATGGTGCCGACCGAGACCATGATCATGATTGCCACCAGCGCAGCCATCGGGATCATGCCAACGATGTCGCCCAGTGCCAGGACCAGGACCAGCAGGAACACACCGGCTAACAGGGTGGATAGGCGGGTACGTGCCCCGGATTCGCGGACGTTGATCATGGTTTGACCGATCATCGCGCAGCCACCCATGCCGCCGAAGAAACCGGAGGCAATATTAGCCACCCCCTGTCCCCAGGATTCACGAGTTTTATCGGAATGAGTGTCGGTGATGTCATCGACGAGCTTGGCGGTCATCAACGATTCCATGAGACCGACCACGGCCATGGCCAGGGCATAAGGCGCGATGATCTGCAGGGTCTCCAACGTCCACGGCACGTTCGGAATAAACAGGGACGGTAAGGTCTCCGGCATCTTGCCCATGTCCGAGACCGTCGGGACAGTCAAACCGGCGGCAATGACCAAACCGGTGAGCACGATAATCGTGACCAGCGGGGCGGGGATCACACTGGTGAGCTTGGGGAAGAAAATCATGATCACCACACCCAAGCCGACGAGTGGGTAGACTATCCAAGGCACATCAATGAGGTGTTCGAGTTGGGCGGTGAAAATCATAATGCCCAGTGCATTGACGAAACCCAGCATCACCGATCGGGGGATAAAACGCTGAAGTTTCGCCACACCGAGGGCGCCGAGCACGATTTGTAGGACACCGCCCAACAGGACGGTGGCGATGAAATAATCCATCCCGTAACCACGCGCCACAGGAGCAATGACTAGGGCAATAGCCCCGGTGGCGCCGGTGATCATTGCCGGGCGGCCACCGGTAAAGGCGATCGCAATGGCCATGACTACCGAGGAAAACAGACCCATGGCTGGGTCAACACCGGCAAGGATGGAAAAGGCAATGGCCTCAGGGATCAGCGCCAGGGATACCGCCAGTCCGGCCAGAATCTCTATACGGATACGGGCGGGGGAAGAAAATGCGTAACGGAAGGATGCGATGATCCCGGTAGGGGCATCAGCGCCGTCTGGACTCAGGAGGGGGCGGGGGGCCGCCGTGCTAGTTTCAGTCATAGATGTCCAATCTTTGAGGGGATAGGTAACTGGGCGAACGCCCGAAAGGAATCCAACCCTCTAGTAACTTTAGGTTTGGTGATGGTGGTCATGGTAGCGGGAGTTTTACTCAACCGCCAACCCAGGCACAGGAACCCGTGGGCAACATCACCGTGAAGGAGAACAGGCAATGCAAAACAGTAATTTCAAGATCGGCGAGGTCGTTGACCAGACGGGGTTGTCGATTCCCACCTTGCGTTATTATGACAACGTCGGCCTGATTACCCCATCGGGGCGTAGCCCTGGTGGGTTCAGGCTTTATAGTGAGGCTGATGTACGTCGTGTTTTGCTGGTGCGACGGATGAAACCGCTGGGGTTTACTCTGGATCAGATGCGGGAATTCCTGGAAGCTGCGGAGATTCTTCATAGTTCAGATGGCGGGCAGGACAGTGATACCGCACAGCAGGCACGGAGTAATGCCAAGGCCACCCTTGCCGACATTCGTGAGGAGACGCGCACCCGCTACGAAAAGCTACGCAAGCAAATTGCCTACGCTGAGGAATTCCTCGATCTGGTCAACACCCTGGCACCCTAAACTGCCCCCATCCTTCGCAGGGAGAAAAAGACCATCGTATTGAATGCGCTCTGTCGAATCGCGTTCCAGATGAAGTGGACGAACGCCCGCGGCCTCTCCGGAGTGGATGGCGATAGTACAGAGGACTTCTGAAATCCGTGCAGACGACTCCTCAAAACGACACAGTCATCCAAGGTCACAAAATCGAAAATTGTCACTTAACCCCATCACTTCCAAACCGGCTTAAGTGACAAAATGCCATCGCTAAAGTCCCGATTTGAGTCCCAGGACGTGCGCCTTAAGAGAAATAACTAAAGCCCCTACCAGTGTTTCTCCTGGTAGGGGCTTGGAAGTTGGTAGCGGGGGCAGGATTCGAACCTACGACCTCTGGGTTATGAGCCCAGCGAGCTACCGAGCTGCTCCACCCCGCGTCGAGATGTACTTCCAAACATCAAGCGCTCTGCACACTGTCCCGTGTGCTGGCGACGGATGTAACTATACAGACACCTTGGCGCCTACCCAAATCCCCTGGGCAGGCGCCATTTCAAAGGTAAGGCGCCAGGCTCTTACACCGGCGCCAATTCGGAGTTACTGAGACTGCAGGGAGCGGTAGTCCTCCACTGCCTTGTCCAGCTCGTCCAAGGCCTTGCCGTACTCCTCGAAGGATCCGTTCTTGGCCTTGTCCACGCCATCGAGAGCCTTGTTGATGGCGTCGATAGCCTCGCCTTCACTAGATGCCTTCGGAGCGGATGCCGGTGCGGCAGCCTCGGACTCCTTAGAGTCCTTTGCGTCCTTCTTGTCTCCATCGGCAGGTTGCCCATCCTTCTCCGTCTCATTGCCGGAGTCACCCTCAATCTCGGTGATGTCCTGGGCGGCCTTCGGGTCGATGCCCACCTGCTCTAGGGCCTCACCAATCGTCGGCGCATAGCCCACGCGGCCCTTGTAGGAAACGAGCACGCGAAGCAACTTCGGGAACGCAGACTCCTGGCCCTTACGCTGCGAGTAAATCGGCTCCAAGTAGAGGATCTCTCCCCCACCGACCGGCAGGGCCAACAGGTTACCGTTCTTCAGGTCATTCGAGCCTTCCCACAGGGTGCGGTCACGCGCCACCTGATCAGAAGACATCATGGCATCCTGCGCCTGCTTCGGGCCCTGGGTCTGGGTGTTCGTCGGCAGCACGCGCACGGTGATGTCACCGTAGGTGTCCGGGTCGGAAGACACCGCCATGTGGGCGGACAGGAACTGACGGTTCAAACCACGGTAGGAGGTGATGAGCTGGAAGCTCGGCTTGTTGGTCTCCGGGTCGGAAGCCAGCACATAGTACGGCGGCTGGTTCAGGCCCTGAGCCTCGCCCGCGGTCGGGTCTTCCGGCACGGACCAGAAGGCGTCGTTGTTGAAGAAGACGCCCGGGTCATCCACGTGGTACTTGGCCAGCAGGTTGCGCTGCACCTTGAACATGTCCTCCGGGTAACGCATGTGCTGACGCAGCTCGTCGGAAATCTCCGACTCGGGCTTGACGACGCCCGGGAAAACACCCTCCCATGCCTTGAGCACGGGGTCTTCGGTGTCGAACTCGTAGAGATCGACGGTGCCATCGTAGGCGTCGACAGTCGCCTTGACCGAGTTACGGATGTAGCCCACCCGATCGTTGACCAAACGCTGCGTCGTACCCGTCGGGTTCTGTGCATCCTGGGTGGTCTCTGTCAGGGAGGTGCGCTGCGTGTACGGCAAGGAATCCAGGGTGGTGTAGCCGTCAACGATCCACTTGATGCGGCCGTCGATGACCGCCGGGTAGGTGGAGGAATCCGTGGTCAGCCACGGGGCGACCTTCTCTACGCGCTCGCGCGGATCGCGGTCATAGAGCAGCTTGGATTCCGAGCCCACGCGGTCCGAGAGCAGGAAGTTCAGTTCCTGGTACTTCAGGGCAAAAGCAGTGCGGTCGACAATGTTGCCGATGTCCACGCCACCCTTGCCGTCGTAGGTGTAGGTGGCGGTATCGGTGTCGTACTCCACGGCGGCGTCGCCCGTCTGGCCCACGATGGCGTAGTCCATGCCGTCTTGGGCGCTGGCGATCACCGGGCCGTAGTAAATGCGCGGCTGGTCCACCTTGATGCCGAGCGACTCCTCAGCGCTCTGGGTCTCGCCCTCACCTTCAGCGTCCTCGCCTGCCTGTGTCTGCAGGTCAGCCACAGTAAAGATGGGGAAACCACCACGGGCGGAACCAGCGTCACGAGCCACCTCATCGACCGTGTTGGCCTGCGCCGCGATGAAACCGTTGCCGTGGGTGTACACGGTGTGGCGGTTAATCCAGTTCTGCTGGTTTTCCTGCAGCTCATTCGGATCCAGCTCACGGGCCGCGACCACGAAGTCACGCAGCTCGCCGTCGATTTCATAGCGGTCCATCGCCAGCGTCTCTGGGAAACCGTAGAAGTTCTTCAGCTGCTGCATCTGAGTAAACGTCGGCGCCAAAATATCCGGGTCCAGCAGGCGCAGGTTGGAAATGGTGGAGTCATCGGAAGCAACCTTGTCATCGGCGACGTCCTCCGCGCCCCAGTTCTCCTCGTAGGTCACCTTGTCATCGGTAAGGCCGTAGGCAAAGCGGGTGGACTCGATGTTGCGGGAGATGGACTCCGCCTCTTTGGCCTGACGGTTCGGGTTAACGGAGAAGCGCTCCATAATGAGCGGCCAGCCCTGGCCGATGACCAACGAGGACAGAACCATGAGCACCACGGCCAGGCCAGGGATACGCAGGTCCTTGATGACCACTGCAGAGAAGATTGCCACGGCCACGAAGACGCCAATGATCATGAGGATGATCTTGGCCGGCAGGTAGGCGTTGATGTCGGTGTAGGAACCACCCGTAAACAGCGAGTGCTCGGTGTAGAGCAGCTGGTAGCGGCCTAACCAGTACCCAGCCACCTGCAGCAACATCCACAGGCCGGCGGTCACGGCCAGCTGGGTGCGTGCGGCTTTCGAGAGCGAACCACGCACGCCAGCGGCGCGGTTGCCCAGGCGAATCCCGCCGAGAATGTAGTGCCCCACCAACGCAATGAGGAAGCACACTGCCAGCAGCATGGAGAAGGCGCTGACCAACATCGTCCACACCGGCAGGCTGAAGGCGTAGAAGCCGAGGTCGTGGTTGAACTGCGGATCCTTTACCCCAAAATCGTGGGAGTTGAGGAAGAGCATGACGGTCCGCCAGTTTGCTTGCCCCAACAGGCCTGAGACGACACCGACGAGTACCGGGATAACCTTCAAGAACACGTTCATCGTGCTCTCAATGGATTTGCGGTACTGGTAGACCGGGGAATTGAAATCCGCCATGTCCATCGAGTCCCCGCGCCCCCGCCAGACCACGAGGCCTGCCACGTAGGTGATGGCTGCCGCTACGAGGCCGAAGAGGAAGAAAAGCACGATGCGCGTCACCAGGGTCTTGGTGAAGACCCCGCGGTACTCAATCGCGCCGAACCACTTCCAATCTGTATAAAAGCCCACGAGCATGGGGCCAATGAACAAGAGGACCGCGATGATGGCGACAACCCACGAGAGAAATTTGGGTGGACGTTTCATCGGGGCGGTGGGTCGGTTGAGTCCGGAAGCCAACTCCAGCTCCAATCAAGTGTCGTGCGAATATAGAGGTATCAAGCTTCTAGTCTAGAGAAGCACTATGACCGTCAACGAACAAGGACGCTTATGAGTTCCCAACCTTCCTCCCAGCCCGCTGTACACCGCGCGCTCAACAAGGCCATGCGCGAAGCCGTGGACTTCATCCACGCCGAGGGCTGGGATGCGCCTCCTACCCTTTTTGCTCTCGTCCCCACTGAGCTGGTGGCCGCACAGCTCGGTGACGTCGACGACTCCTCTCCCCTCACGCTCGTGGTGCAAGAGTTGCCGGAAGGCATCGAGCCGGGTTCCGAGCACCTCGCGGACTACGTCTCCCGCCTGGCCTGGCCACAGGAGATCGCCGGGGTCATCCTGGCACAGGAGATCACGTTTAAGGACACCTCAGACGCCGCGCTTGCCGACGCCCGCCCCGCCCGCCTCTTCTCCGGGGTATTGCGCGCTACCGCTATGGACGGTAGCTCCGCGGACGGCGCCACGGAGTTCGAGGAGAACGGCGCCGAGCTCACCCTGCTGCAATTGCGTCCAACCGAGGAGGAACTAGCGGAGGCCGGTCCCTTCGCGGAAGATGATATTCAGCTGCGCGGCGGTCCGAATGTGGCACCGGGGGTCATCGCTGCCTTGCGCTACGGGTTGGAGCAGGATCCGGAGGAAATACTCTAATCGACTAAACTCAGAATGCAGTGGCCATTAGCGCTCAGCTCTCGGGGCTGGGCACGCAATTGATAGAGGAGTCTCTCGTGCGCTTGACATCCCGCTTCACCGCCGCAGCTTCGGCCGTGCTTGCCACCGGCTGCCTGCTCACCGCATGTGGGAAGGACGATGTGCCCTCCCCTGAGCCGGCACCTGCGAGCGAAGCAACCACCGCCGCGGAGAAGACCAGCGCGCCGGCCCCGGCCACCTCCGCCGAGGAATCCGAGACGACTACTCCCGCCACGTCCGAGTCTGCTGACAGCTCGGAGGCCGAGGATGAATCCGCGACAGCAGGAAGCTCCGTTGCTCGGAAGGACAAAGACAAAGACGCCAGCGAGTCCGCTGAGCCCAGCGGAGACTTCAATGAATCCGTGGAGCAGGCTTATGAGATCTTCGGTGGCCTCGTGCCGGAAGAGATCTTCGCACAATTCGACCGCTGCGATCCCAATGGCGTGACGGATTCTTTCAACTGCTCCGGATCGGAGGTAGGCCAGTTCCAGTTCTTCAAGTCGAAGACCAAGGCTTCCCAGACCACCCAGGTGCTCACCGAGCTGCGCAGCTCCCGCGTCCTCGAGGACAGCGGTAGCCGCGTCGTGGGCTGGTCCATGCTGGGCAACACGGCCATCCTCACCGTGGTGGATAACGATGAGGGCCTCATCATGCAGCAGATGATTTCCACGGACCAGGACGATCCGGAAGAGCGCCTCAAGGAGCTTGGCTTGGTCTAGGGCCGCAACTTCCTTAAGGTCTAGCCTTCGCAGGTCTCGACGGGGCTTCCCTCGGCGAAGTTGTGCATAGCCTCGATGGCATCATCCAGCGTGTGGACCTTGGCCACCACCATGTCGCCCGTTTTGCGGCTAACCGCCTCCGCGCAATTATCGGCTGGGGCGAGGAAAAGCTCGGCGCCCGCCTCCTGCGCTGCATTTACCTTATGGACGATGCCACCGATGGGGCCGACCTCTCCGTCCTCGCCGATAGTGCCGGTGCCGGCAACGAAGCGGCCGCCGGTGAGGTCCTCACTGGAAAGCTTGTCAATCACCGCCAGCGTAAACATCATGCCGGCCGAGGGCCCGCCAATGTCCTGCAGGTTATAGTCCACCGTGATGTCCTCGGTGGGCACCGAGGTCATAAGGATGCCTAGCAGGGCCACGTCCCCCTGCTCTGGGTGGGAGCCGAGGGTGACCCCGACAGTCTTTTCCTCGCCCTTGCGAACGATGCCTAGCTCCACCTCATCGCCAGGCTGAAGAGCACGAATCTTCTCTTGCACTTGGCCAGGCTCCGTGACCTTGTCACCGTTGACGGTGGTGATGATGTCGGCGTCGTCAAGCGCGCCTGCTGCGGGGCCGTCGTCGAGGACTTGTGCGACCTCAATCCGCACGGGCTTGTCCAGATAGTCCATGGCAGCGACCGTGGCGGCTGACTCGGACTGGGTAAAGGCCTGCTGATTGGCCTCTTGGACCTCCTTATCTGTCTTGCCCTGCGGGATAACATTCTCGATGGGGACGATGGTGTCATCCGTCAACAGCCACCGGCCCAGGGCCTGGGCTAGCGTCATGTTGGTGCGCACAGAGACCGTGGTCATGTTGAGATGCCCCTTCGGCTGGAACGTCTCTGGGGCTTCGACGTTGACCACCGGCTCACCTTCCACCTCGCCCAAAGTGTCCACGGTGGGCCCTGGTCCTTCGGCGGCGTAGGGAACGGACAAGGTGATATCGGTGCCGGGAATGTGGTCGATGCTGAGCAGGGCTCCCGTCAACACCACCGGAATGGCTCCCCACGTGAGGGTGGACAGGCGGCGGGCTCGGGGGTTCTGCGGAGTTTTCACGGAGGATCAGCCTACAGCCTTGGGGTGCCTGTTCGCTCTCAGCGTTGCCGTGGTCCTAGAATCCGCGTTAGGAAACCTAGTAGATTAGGGCCCATGAGCAACGGATTCGGTTTTTCCTTCCCCAATAACGACGATGACGATGACAACGATCGTCGCGACCAGAACCCGTTCGGCGCCTTCGGCTTCAGCGCGGGCAACGGTGGCCTAGGAGACCTGTTGAATCAGTTCGGCCAGATGCTGTCCGGCATGGGTTCCTCCATGAATTCCCCGGAGGGTGCTGGCCCGGTCAACTATGACTTGGCCAAGCGCATCGCACACCAGCAGATCTCCCGCGATAAAGAGGTCAGCGAGCAGGACCGCACCGCCGTGCAAGAAGCCGTGCGCCTGGCGGAACTGTGGCTGGATGATGCCACGATCCTGCCCACCGCGTCCGGCACCGTCACCGCGTGGAATTCCGCGCAGTGGCTGGATGAGACGCTGCCGATGTGGCAACGCATGGTCACTCCGGTAGCCGAACACATGAATTCCGCGCAGCTGGAATCCCTGCCGGAGGAGGCCCGCGAGATGATGGGCCCGATGACCTCGATGATGAACTCGATGTCCGGCATGAACTTCGGCATGAAGCTGGGCCACGCCCTCGGTGATCTGGCTGCCCAGGCGCTGACCGGTTCTGACTTCGGTTTGCCGGTCTCCCCCGCAGGCACCACCGCACTCTTGCCGCACAATATTCAGGCCATCGCGCGCGATCTCAACGTTCCGGGCCAGGAAGTACTCGTCTACATCGGCGCCCGTGAAGCCGCCCGCCAGCGCCTGTTCAAGCATGTGCCGTGGTTGGTCGAGCGCCTCGTCTCCTCCGTCGAGGAATACGCCATGGGCTTGGTCATCGATACCTCCCATATCGAGGAAGCCACACGCGAGCTCAACCTGGAATCCGGTGACCCGCAGGCCATCCAGGACGCGATGAACAAGCTGCAGGGCATGGACCTGTCCCCGCGGATCACCTCGCGCAACGCGGGAGCGGCTTCCCGCTTGGAGACCCTCCTGGCACTCGTCGAGGGCTGGGTTGAGCACGTGGTGACCGAGGCCCTGGGAGAGCGCATCCCGTCTACGAAGGCAATGACTGAGGCGTGGGCGCACCGCCGCTCCACTGGCGGCTCCGCGGAGAAGGCCTTCTCCCAGGTCGTCGGCATCGAACTCAACGCCCCGAAGGTGGAGGCCGCCGCTGAGCTGTGGCGCCGCGCCACCATCGCGGTGGGCGCCGATAAGCGCGATTCCGCCTGGGACCATCCGGATCTTCTGCCCACGGCCGAGCACTTGGAGAACCCGGCGTCCTTCATCGACGGGTTGCTCGATGACAATCCCGATGAGGGCTTTGAGGCAGAATTCTCCAAGCTGGAGGAGATGCTCCGCCAGCAGGATGCCGGGGACGATGCCAGCGATAGCGCTGGTGAGGGCGCAGACGCCGACGGCGACGAGGACAAAAAGGACGGGCCGGAGGAAGAGAACTAGCGGAAACGCTGGTAGGCCTCGAGGTACCCCTTCGCGCGTTCTGCTTTGGGGGCGCGGTCGGCCCACTCCCAAAAGTCCGGGCCATGGCCCGGAATGAAGGTATGTGTCAGCTCGTGGATGATGACCGCATCGAGCACATAGTCGGGGACGTCCTGCAGCCGGTCAGAAATCCGAATATCTCCCGTTGAGGTAGTGCAACTACCCCAGCGGGATTTTTGGTTGCTGACCCACCGAATGGATCCCACCGTGGCGCGGTCGTCCAAATAGCGAGTGTTCAACGTGCGTGCGCGGGCGGTGAGAGAGGCATCGGAACGCTGCGACGAGGTGTGCTTCTTGCGCACCTTCGCCACGATCTCATCCACTGCTTTCTGTTCTTCTGCTGCCGACATCCAGGCAGGAATGCGCACCTCGAGAACGCCATCAACAACGCGGGCTTGGACGGTGCGACGGCGCCGGGCGGAGCGAATGACACGGACCTCGGGGTTGTTCGACATGACAGGGCATTCTACCTGTGGTGCAATGATGGCTAAGCACAGCTGGGGTGGGTCATCAACGGGGAGGAAACCATGTCTGCACAGACGTATATGCTGGCGCCGGAAACCACAATCCTGGAGCGCGAGCCCGGGATGCTCCAGTGTGGGATGGATGCCACGCGCGTCGGCGTGTTCGAGGCCCACCCACAACTGGCACGCCTGCTCAATCGGTTGCGCACCCCGCTGACCCGGCAGACCATTGAAAAATCCATCGAAAATACCGGCACCAGCCCGTCTGCTGCCCGCAGCCTGGTTGATGATCTGATCAGTTACCGCGTTCTGTGGCCAGCGCCCCAGCCGCAGCGCGTGGCCGTGCTGGGTACGTCGGCCCTCGCTAACGAGCTACGCGACGTCCTCCTGAACGATTCCTTCCAGCCCCGCTCCCCTCTCCACAGCGAAACACCCTCCGAGTACATCGCGAACGTGGCCGGGCACCTGCCGATTGTCGCCGTCGACATGCTGGACGGCGCGACGGAATGGGCACAAGCCCTGCACAAATCCTCGGCGACGTGGCTACCGGTATCGATGCTGGATGCCCGCGGCATCATCGGTCCGGTCCGCGTAGCCGGCGCGGGGCCTTGCCCACTGTGCGCGCATCTGCACCGCATCGATGCGGACGAGCAGTGGCACGAGGTGGCGCGCCGCGCCGCCGCGGTAGAACCGCCGGGGGATCCGATCGTGCGCACCGCAATAGTGATGCATGCTGTGGTCACCATCCGCCGCCTTTTGGGAAGGCCCGCCCCGCCCGGGGCTCCCGGCGGCAAGCCGTTAGCCGGGGAGCTTAAGGAGATAGACCCCTACGGGATCGAGCAACACCGGCTGTTGATGGAGCACCCACGCTGTACGTTCTGCGCCGGTGCCTAACCCCGGGTCGAGGCGATGATCTGCAGCACCTCCGCGCCGTAGCGCTCCAGCTTGGAAGGGCCCACCCCGGAGATATCGAGCAGCTCCGCCTCGTTTGTGGGAAGCGCCTCCGAGATCGCTTGCAGGGTGGCGTCAGAGAACACGACATAAGCAGGTACCTGAGAGTCCTTCGCCACGGACGCGCGCCACGCGCGCAGTGCGTTGAAGACATCCTCATCGCCCTCATATTCGCACCACTCGTGGCGCCCCAGAACCTTTTCGGCGGGACTGCTGAGCTGGCCCGAGCACACGCGGCAGCGGCGCGGGCGATAGCGACGGTTCGATGACTGGCTCTCCTCGATTCCCGGCACCACGCCGTCAAGGAAGCGAGTTCGCTCACGCGAAGCCCGCGAACCGGTCGTCTTGGCTAACGCCCACGACAAAGCCAGGTGCTCGCGCGCACGGGTAATGCCGACATAGAACAGCCGGCGCTCCTCCTCCACGTGCTCATCGCCGGCCTTGATGGCGTGGTTAATGGGCAAGAGTTTTTCGGTGAGGCCAACGAGGAAGACCGCATCCCACTCCAAGCCCTTGGCAGCGTGGATGGTCGCTAGGGTCACGCCCTCCATCGTGGGGTTGTGCTTGTTTTCGGAGCGGCGGTGCAGCTCCCCCAGCACGCCAGGCAGGTCGATCCCTTCGTGGTCCTCCACGATCTGCGCGATGAGATCCACCAACGCCGTGAGCGACTGCCAGCGCTCACGCGCCTGCGCGCCCTGCGGCTCCGTGGCGGACAGCCCCAGCTCCACGAAGGCCGCACGTGCCACGGCCACAGGGTCATTCGGCAGATCATCACGGCGCGTGGCAGCGATGAGCACGCGGATGGCCTCCAAGATCTCTGGGCGGCGGAAGAATCCCTCGCCGCCGCGGACTTGGTAGACCACTCCGGCGTCGGCAAGCGCCTGCTCAAACTGCTCCGATTGCGCGTTGATGCGGTAAAGAATTGCGATTTCAGAGGCCTTCACGCCCTGGTTGAGCAGGGTCAGAACCTGGCCCGCGACCTCCTTGGCTTCGATCTCCTCAGACTCATAGGCCTTAAAAGTGGGCTCGGGGCCAGGCTCGCGCATACCTTGCAGCTCCAGGCGGGTCCCCGCCGCGCGGCCCGTGGCCTTCGAGATGACCTCGTTGGCCAAATCCGTCACCTGCGGAGTGGAGCGGTAATCTCGCTGCAGCTTTACCACCGTGGCCTGCGGATACGTACGGGAAAAATTCAGCAGGTACTCCGGGGAAGCTCCGTTGAAGGAATAAATGGTCTGGTTAGCATCGCCCACGACCGTCAGGTCATCGCGCTCCCCCAGCCAGGCCTCCAGCACGCGCTGTTGCAGCGGCGTCACGTCTTGGTACTCATCCACCACGAAGGTGCGGTACTGCTCACGGAAGACCTCCGCCACCGCCGGTACGTTCTCGATGGCGCCCGCGATGTGCATGAGCAAATCATCGAAATCAAGGTACATGAGATCCGGGGTGGCCTTCATGTCCTCGTAGCGGCGGAAGACCTCTGCCACCTTGGCCGGATCCCCCGGTGCTTCGCGGTCCGTGGACTCGATGACGCCGGGATAGCCCTCGGGGCTGATCAACGAAGACTTCGCCCATTCGATTTCCCCCAGGAAGTCACGGATGGTGTCCTTGTTATTGTCCAGACCGAGCGAACGCACCGCACGTGCAACCAGGCTGAACTTATTATCGATGAGCTGCCACGGCAGATCCCCGGCGACCTGCGGCCAGAAGTACTTCAGTTGGCGGCGCGCCGCGGCGTGGAAGGTTTGAGCCTGCACTCCCCCGACACCCATCTGGTTGAGACGCTCGCGCATTTCACTCGCGGCACGAGAGGTAAAAGTGACGGCCAGAACACGCTGCGGGTTGACGAAGCCCTGATCCACCATGTGGGCGATGCGATAGGTGATCGTGCGAGTTTTGCCCGTTCCGGCACCGGCCAGGATGCAGACCGGGCCGCGCGGCGCCGTGGCGGCGGCCCGTTGGTCTTCATCGAGCAGGGACAGATCCGGTCTCATCACCGTGGAACCACTCCATAATCATCGTGTGTGCAATTGAGCCCTGGCGGGCAATGGTCATTGTTGGAAGCTCGGCGCGGGACACCCACCGCACCTCAGCGAGCTCGTCGTCAGTATCGCACACGGGCTGGACATCCTCCGTGACCGCGGAAAAGCCCACCATCAACGAACCGCTCGGCGGCCACGGCTGTGAACCCCAGTACTTGACTGACTCCACGCGGCGGCCGGTCTCTTCCAGTGCCTCCCGGATCATCGCTTCTTCGAGGGTCTCACCGGGATCCACATAGCCGGCAATCAAGGAGAAGAAGTTAGGACGGTGGCGGTTACGAGCCAACAGGATTTGGTCCGAGTCTGCGTGACGGATAATACCGATGACGGCGGGATCAAGGCGTGGGAAGACGAGGCGCTCGCCGTCGCGCCCCACCGCCCCGGGCGCAGGATAAGACAGCTCGCGGCCGCTGCGCGGATCAAAGCGCGCTTCCCGACGGTTACGGATCAGGTGCAGGGCTTTGAGGATGTCGCGCTGACCGTTAAAGAAGGTGGCATCACGCAGCGAGCCGAGCCGCTCGGCGGCCTCGGTGCCCAGTAGGAAAGCATGGATGGCCCCGGCCGTGACCACGATGTCCCCCGCCGGCTCAGCCAGAAAGACCGGCTGGCCCTGTGGCGTAACCGGGACGCGGCCGGTCTCGGTGACAGGAAGGAACATTAGTTGCCTTCGTCCTCGTCTTCATCGGAATCTTCCGCGGCCTGCTGCATCTCGTGCTTGATGTAGAGCAGGCGGTCACCGGGCTTGAGCGCGTACGCATCTGCCGTGTCGACGCGGTGCAGCTCGTTGTTGCGCAAGACGGCCAGGACAATGTCAGCGAGGTGGCGCGGGTTGGAGCCCACCTCGAATTCGCGCACCGCGCGCTCCGCCACGGAGAAACCCTCATTTGGTGAGAGGAGATCCTCCATCATCTCCACCACGGTTGGCGTTACGGTAGCGAGGCCCAGGAGGCGGCCGGCCGTCTCCGCCGAGGTCACCACCGAATCAGCGCCGGATTGAAGGAGAAGGTGGCGGTTTTCAGATTCACGCACAGACGCGACCACCTTGGCCTTAGGGTTAAGCTCGCGCACGGACAACGTACACAGCACCGCGGTATCGTCCGTGGACGGAGTCACCACTACGGAGGATGCATGCTGCGCGCCGGCGATGCGCAGGACGTCCTGCTTGGTTCCGGAGCCATAGATGGTGACGAGGCCGTGGTGCTCGGCACTGGCCAAGGCTGCACGGTTGTTATCAACAACAACGATCTGGGAGGCGGGGACGTCGTCGGCGATCAGCGCGGCGACCGCACCGGCGCCCTTGGTGCCATAGCCGATGACGACGGTGTGGTTACGCAATTGCTTTCTCCAATTCTGGATTTCAAACGTGCGACGGGCTCGATCCGTCAGAACCGACAAGGTAGCACCGACCAACAAAACAAGGAAGAGCAGGCGGGCCGGGGTAACGATAATAAGGTTAATGAAGCGCGCGGTGGGAGTCACAGGGACAATATCGCCGTAGCCCACAGTGGTCAGCGACACCGCCGAGTAATAAGCCGCATCCAAGAAAGACAAATCCTCGCTATACCCGTCACCGTCGAAAAAGACGATGATGGTGACAAAGACCATCAGCCCCATGGCCCATATCACGCGGCGCGCCAGTTGCTTCCACGGGCTGGTGCTTTGCGTGCGCGGAATCGTGATGACATCGAGCAACGCGTGGTCAGGCTGCGAGGTCAGCTCAACCTGCGATAAAAAACGCGACGTAATGCGTTTTCTTAAGTGCTTGGGCACGAAGCGCCAACCTCCCTAGATGATGCGGATTTCCTCGTGAGACTACCTTAGACTCAACCCTGGTGGCGTGGAAACTGCAGAGCTTAAAAGCTCAGCCAGCCGTGCTCCAGTGGGTAAGTTCTCCGGCTCCAAAAGGTAGTTCTCATGCACATAGAAGAACGCCGCGCGGACGGTCTCCACGCCGTGAATACGCCGCCATGCCTCCGCATACACGGCGAGCTGAATCTGCGCCGAGTTCAGTGCAGCGCCCTGCGGGCGGCGGCCAGTCTTCCAGTCCACGATGAGCCAGGAACCATCCGGTTGTTGGAAGACCGCGTCCATGCGGCCGCGGACGACCGAGTCCCCAATGGTGATCTCAAAAGGCGCTTCCACATAGGCAGGTGTGCGCTGCGCCCACTCCGAATCTAGGAAAGACTCTTTGAGTGATTCCAGGTCGTGGTCCGGCTCATCGTGGGAGCCGGGCAGCTCGTCCTCCCCCAGCAAGGCGGGCGCCCCAAACCGATCCTCCAGCCAGGCGTGGAAGGCGGTGCCGCGCTTGGCATAGGAGTTAGGTTTGAAGGGAATGGGGCGGCGCTGGCGGCGGGCAAACTGAGTGGGATCCGCTGACATCGCCACCATGTCGGAGGCTGTCAACTCGCCAGGCAGCTCCACATCGACCACCGGGGCTTGGAGGGCTTTGTGTTCCTCGATGAGCGCGCTCGCCTCCTGCTCCCAGAGTCCAAAGACCTCGCCATCGCGCAGCGGTGGCAGGTTCTCCATTGCCGCGCGCACCGCGTCTGCGGCCTTGAGCGCTTCCGGTTGCGGGGTTAGTGCAGGGAAGGAGGCCTCCGTAACAGAACGCTCTTCGTCTTCCACGGGGTTCTCGGGGACCTCCCAGTGGACGACGAGCTCTGGGTGCTTATCCGCCAGCAGTTGCAGGTAGGAATACGGGCCCTTCTTGCTCTTGCCCTTCGCCTTATTGGTTCCGGAGCCAGTCACCGTCAGGGTGGACTCGGTGCGGGTCATTGCCACGTAGAACAGGCGGGCTGCTTCCTCTGCTTGGAACTCGCGGTTTTGTTCCTTGAAAGCCTCACACGCCTTGTCGAAGTCGGAGCGTGTCACCGCGTCCTCGGGGACATCGATGACATCCTCATCACCCGGTGCTTTTTCGATCTTGGTCAGGAAAGTCTCCGCCTGCGCCTTATAGCTTGTGGAATCCGCGTGTGCCACGCAGAGGTGTTCCCATTCCAAGCCCTTAGCCTTGTGCACCGTCATGATGTGGACGCGGTTGCGCACGAGCGGGACCTCTCCCAACTCAAGGCCGTCTTCCTTCTCCTTAGCCAGCTCAAGATAGTCCAGGAGCCCGGCTAGGCCCTCCCCGTGGAAACCAGCGACGACGTCGGCGAAGGCGTCGAGGTGTGTTGCCCCGCCTGGCTTCCCGGAGGCTAAGACCTCGGTACGCAGACCAAAGAGCAACTCAATATCGGCGACAATGTCGTTGAGCGACTTTCCCAGGGAATAGGTGCGGAGGTAGCGCAGCTTGGAGGAAACCTCTTCCATGCGCTCTAGGCCTTCGGCACTGTAGCGCTCGCGTTCGCCGAGGTCTGCGAGGGCGTCGGCAAGCCCCAGCACCTGGTCAGGCCCCTCTGCGGTGATGTCCTCGATTTGGGTAGCCAGGTGCTCCAGGGGATCACCGCCCTCCCAGCGTGTGCGCCCCTCCGCAGCACCGGCAAGGTTGCGCTGACGCGAATGCAGCGCCTGGATGTCGGCGATACCTAGGCCACACATCGGCCCGGTCAGCACGCGCAGCGCCGCCGCGGTGTCCTGCGGACGCACCAGCAAGGTGGCCACCGCTACGAGGTCTTGGATCTCCGGCTGCCAGAGCAGCCCGCCGAGACCAAAGATTTCGTTGGGGACCCCGGCCTTGTCCAGGGCCGCGGCGATCAACGGCGACTGTTTATTGGTGCGCACGAGTACTGCGGCGCTGAAGTCCTCACCCTCCGGCGTGGACTCATAGAGCTGACGCAGGTGCTCTGCGATGAAGTCTCGTTCCTCATCTTCGGAGGCGAAATAGCCCAGCTCTACCGTGCCTGCCGGCGCGGTGGGCTTCGGCGATAGCTCATCCACCGGCCGCTCGCCCGGGCTTTCGGAGAAGAGCTTCGAGGCCACGTCATTGGCCATCCCCAGCACCGTCGAGGGGTTGCGCCAGGAGGTGGTCAACTGGTCTTTGGGCGCCGGGGTGCCGTCAGCCTGCGGGAAGTCCGTGACGAAGGCCTCGAGGTTTTCCGCCGTCGCCCCGCGCCAGCCATAGATGGACTGCATGGGGTCACCGACCGCGGTAACCGAGAGCCCCTCGCGCCTACCACCGAAGAGGGAACGCAGCAGGATGCGCTGCGCGTGGGAAGTGTCCTGGTACTCATCCAGCATGACCACGCGATACCGCGCGCTTTGTTGCTCGCCCAAGAGGGGGAAGTTTTTGGCCAGGGTGGCAGCGATGGACATCTGCTCGCCGAAGGTGATGACGCCCCGCTCCGCCTGTTCCTTCTTCAGTGCTTCCACCAAGGGCAGGTACTCCAGGCGCAGGCGTTGGGTATCCAGGTATCCCTGCAGCTTTTGGCTGTACTCACCGCTGGTCCTCTTGCTCTTCTCTAGGTCCTCTGCGGTCTTGCGGAAGATGTCCTCGTGCTCATACAGATCGTGGGGATCCTTGAGCTCCCCGTCCATGGTCTCTGCCAGTTTGAGCAAGGTGGCGGTGACCGTGGCCACGGCATTATCGGTGCTCAGCGAGCCCGTGTAGTTGCTGACGACCTCGTGGGCGATGGCATAGCGCTCCGCCTCAGTGATAATGCGGGCATTCGGCTCCACCGGCATGAGCAAGCCATACTCGCGGACCAGATCACCCGCGTAGGAGTCATAGGTGGAGACGTTAGGCGCGATATTCTCCACTGCCTCTGCCGCTGGGCTGCCCGGAGCAAGGATTCCTGAGGAGCGCAGGGTCAGCAACTGGCGGCGGATGCGCTGCTCCAGCTGCTGGGCTGCCTTGCGGGTAAAGGTCAGGCCCAGGACTTGCTCGGGCCGCACCAACCCGTTTGCGACCAGCGACACCACGCGCGAGGCCATCGTCTCCGTCTTACCAGCGCCCGCGCCGGCCACGACCAGTTTCGGCCCGAGTGGACCGTCGATGACTGCGGCTTGCTCTGCGGTGGGAGGAAAAGGCTTCCCCAGCGCGCTGGCCAGCTCCTCAGGACTGAAGTGTTGGGTGGTGTTCTTAGGCATCGGTCACCAGAGCTCCTTCATTCATCACAGGGCAAATAGGGCGGATCGGGCACCGATCACAATCGGCGTTTTCACGCGCGGTCAGCCCCGGTCCGCGCAGCTCGGCCACGAGTGCAGGTAGCGCCTGCGCAAATTCCTCGAGTTCCTCCGGGGGCTTGGTCGCTTGTTCCCGGGTGGACACGGAGGCAGCGCTGGATCGCGGGTACACCAGCACGCCGCCGCCACGCGGCAGGCCGGCACCGGTCCGGATGGATACAGACTGAGGCTCGCCGTCAGAGTCCGCTGGTGCCGTGACGAGTTCACCGTGTGCCAGGGCCAGCTGATACGTCATGAGCTGGGTATTGTCCTGGGCGCTGGCCTTCGAGGGAACCGTTGTTCCGGTCTTGAGATCCACTACCACATAGTCCTCACCGGCCTTCGCCAGCCGGTCGATGAACCCACGAATGGTGACATCGAGGCCGATGTCCACGGTGACGGGAACCTCAACGCCGACGGGTTCGAGTGACGTCGAGCTCGAGAGCACCCAGCTGTGGGTGCGGTCGATAAGGCGCTCAAAGTCCGCGCGCTCAGCCTCGCGGCGCCACGCGGGGCCATCAAGCAGCGCGGCGAAGGCATCAACCACGAGCTGCTTCGCAGGCTCAGCGGCAGCTCCCCGGCCCAGCGCCTCCAGGAAAGCATGCGCCAAATTTCCCCGCAGAAGGTTGATATCCGCTGAGTCATCCTCGACGAGCTGCCCGAGCACCGCATTGAGCGGACACGTGAGCAGGGCATCGACCCGGGACGGCGACACGGTACTGGAACCATGCAGAGGCAGCTCCGAGGCGATGCCGCGGGCGGCCCACCACTGATCCGGGTGCGCCCCCGGAACCCCAGCCTCGGCCAGACGGGCCAACTGCCGCACCGCTTGGGAGCGCTCGGCCTCACCCGTCTCCGGATCGGTAGCGCAACGCCGCAGCTGCGCCACGAAGGCGGGAACCGAGAGCACGGAGACGTCAAGGGGATCGAGCTCTTCCTCCCCACTAGCCGCACTGGGCAACGTCACTGGATTCGGTTCCGGAACCTCGAGGCCCAGCTCGCGTGGCCAGGCCTGGCGCGCCAGCCGCTTACCTGCTTCCCGGCGCGCTTGTGCTCCTGGGACATCGACACCGCGGGCGGACAGGAACTCATCGATGAAGCGCGACGGCTCCTCGGCCACATCGCTCTCCGGCGAATCCACCGCGAGGACGAGCAGGCGGCATCGGTGACGCGTGGTGGCCACGTGGAAGAGCCGGCGCTCCTCCGCCAAGCGCCCCGACACGTGGCTGACTGGGGTGCCGGGTGTGATGCCGCGATCTAGGAGATCGATGAGGTCCTCTTGCCCGAAGAGAGAGCCGGTCTCCCCTACCGACGGCCACGTTCCTTCCTGAACGCCCGCCACGATGACGGTGTCCCACTCGCGGCCCACCGCGCCGTGCGCGGTGAGGATCTCTACCGCATCAGGCAGCGCCGAGCGACGATCCCGCACGCCGGTGGGCAATTCTTGCTCCGTGATGTGCAGGATGAAGGACTCTAGGGAGGCCGCCGGGCGGCGCTCGGCATAGTCACCGGCGGCATCGAACAGCGCCATCATGGCATCCAGGTCTCGGTCCGCCTGCGAACCCGCGGCACCGCCGCGCAAGGCTGCCGCCTGCAGGCGCGTGTCCAAACCGGTGGCCTGCCACACCTCCCAGAGGACTTCCTCAACAGCAGCGCCTTGCTGCAAGGCCGCACGCCCGGCCGACAGCACCCCGCGAATGCGGGCCAGGATCGCTTCTTCGCGCTCAGTCAGGAGGTTGTTGAAGTCCGGCAACTCACCATCCAGCAGCTCTCGCAGCGTGTCCATACCGCGCTGCTCCGGCTTCCAACGGCGCAGGCCGCGAATGAGCCTCCGCAGCGTGACTGGGTCCGCACCGCCGACAGGACCGGTAATCAGGTCCTCGAGCTCCACGGGCTCAAGCTCATTCTCCAAAGCACGTAGAGCCAGAAGCACCGCCTTGACCAAGCGCTGTTCCGCCAGCACCACGTCCGTGGGGTTGATGTGCACTGGCACGCCAGCAGACAGCAGCGTGCGCCGGGCGGGGCCGATATCCCCGGTAGAGCGCACGATGACAGCGATATCACGCCAGTCCACGCCGTCCTCGAGGTGCCGGCGGCGAACCGTGTTGGCCAGGACATCGCGCAAGGTGCCGCGGGACTCCACGACGCTCACGCAGGCCGGGGAGGGAGTGCGGTGCGTCGAGTCTAAGCGCAGCTCGTTCTCTGCCTCCCACGTGGTGAGGAATTCCGAATTAGCACCACGGAAAGCAAAGACCGCTTGGTCAGGGTCACCACCAATCACGGTGAGGCGGGCGGTCTTCGCCAACTCCGCGATCAGCTGGCCGGAGGTCGGGTCGAGCAACTGGGCGTCATCGACCACGATGGTGTGCCACGGGTGCTCGCGCAGTAGCTCAGGGCGCAAAAGCACCTGGCTGACCAGTTCTGCCGCGGAATAGGAATGCGAACCCGCCAGAGCCTGAGTCCGCTCATATTCGCGCAGGAACTCGCCGGCAGCAGTCCACATGGGCCGAGCATGGCGCTCCCCGAGCTCCTCGAGCTCTGTCGGGCCCAGCCCCCGTTCGATGGCACGCAACAACAAGTCACGCAACTGGCGCGCAAAACCCACGTACTCCAGGGCCGGCCGCATCTCCTCCGGCCACGCACCCCTGCCATCCGCAGCATGGCCTTGGAGCAGCTCGCGGATGACCGCATCCTGCTCTGCGCCGGTAATCAGGCGCAGCTCTTCCTCGCTGCTCTGGCGCAGCAATGCAAAGGCCAAAGAGTGCACCGAGCGCACCATCGATGTTTGCGCCGCATAATCATCGAGGTTTTCTGCTAATTCCCTGCGCAGCAGCGAACCGGATTCCTTGGACGGGGCGACGACGAGGATGCCGGAGGCATCGGCCCCGGCGTTGAGCTGGCCCAAGACCACGTCGATCAGCAGGCTCGATACTCCGGACCCGGCCGCGCCGAGCACCCGCCACGTGCCTTCCGTGGGCACCGGTACATCCCATGTGCGCGACGTGGCCCGGCGGTTCCGGGGAACAAGGCGGACATCCGGCGAGGGAGGAAGCGTGACGCCGGAACGTGTGGGGGATTCGCTGCTGTACTTCACGCCCTACAGTCTGTCAGATGCCGCGGACACGAGGGCCTCTTCCACCCTTTCTATGTTCGAACGCACGGTCGCCTTGGAGCGCGGGTGCAGGATATTGACGTACCGGCGATACGCCACTGCACGCAGCAAGAGCTGCTGTATTCCAGGCACCGACGCAAAGCGGGTGCAAATATCACCATCCACCGCCCCCGCGATCAGACCATCCACCATGACTATCGCTGCAGTCCAGCCCGCCGGACGCGGAGCGGCAGAAGGCACGATATCAATCAGCGCCGGCGGATTAGCCCCGGAAAAAATGGTGGTTCCCAGAAGATCCATGTGAGCGGTGACCAACGGGAGGTGCGCAAGCTCGGCATCAGAATAGGCCTCGCCGCTCTCCTCCCACGCGGCCCGCTCCGCCCGCGCAAACACATCCTCGCGCCGGTCCATGGTGGGCAGAGGGGCCACATCGAGGGCGTCATCAAGGCGCAGCGCTAACTGCACGGTTTCATCGATGCGGCCTCGCAACTGACCGTCCACGAATTGTGTGGCTTTCCACCCAGCGGCTGTGTAGCGCCCATCGGCGGTCAGAACCGGGCGGGCGATACGCGCTCCCGGCACGCTGAGTTTCTCGCGTACCTTGGCGGACCAACCAGTCCACGGCCGCGCCTCGGCAAAGACGATATCCCCGACGCGAATCCCGTTATCCCAGGCAGGCCCCACGAGCTCTCCCTGCGTTCGGCGCGGGTGAAACTCGGCGTTGAAGGCGGCGAGAACGGGCTCAGGTGGCAGTGGCATGGGAAATAGTCCTTAAATTTCGAGCGGCTTACTCGGGCTTGGCGTGATCAGAATTAGCCGGATTCGGGTAGGGCCACGGGTTCGGCTCGCAGGTGACGTCCTCGTCCGGATACACCTCGTTTGGTTCCTTCTCAAAGAGCTTCCCGTTGTTGAGGCTCAGCGTCTGCTGCATCATGACGGGCGCGAGCTTACCCTCGCCACCACAGGGCTGGTGGGCCGCGTAACCAATGGCGTGGCCGAACTCATGGTTGATCAGGTACTGGCGGTAGTTGCCCAAATCCCCCTCAAACGGCGCAGCGCCCCGCACCCAGCGAGACTCGTTGAGGTTGACCGCGGATTCACCGGTAATCGTCGTGTGACACGAGGTTTCCGATTCCAGCTGCGCACCGCACAGCTTTGCGGTGGTCCCCAGTGAGGTCAGCCGGATGTGCGTATCCGGGTTGTCATCGGCCTTGACGTGGATGAATTCGAAGTCTCCGTTGGCGGTCCACCCGCGGGGGTCGGACAGGGTGGCGTCGACCAGAGAGACCACCGCAGCATCCCCACCGTAGGCAGAGGTGTCCACGCCATTTTCAATTTCCACGGAAAAACGGATGGTCTGTTTTCCACCCTTGCCCGCGTGCATGGTGGAAGGGCCGGCATCGCGGTAGGTTTCATCACCTTGTTCCGTGAAGGCACCGCCGGCAGGCAAGCCATCCTTGGCAGCAGCGACCGCACTGGCGTTGGCAGGATCGGGCCCCTTGGGCAGGGACGGGGTTGCGGTAGCGCTGCTTGTCGACGTCTCCCCTGCCGCCGTCACGTCCGCCTCCTGAGCTGGGGAGCGGAAAACGTCAACGAGCACCCACACGGTGATGACGACCATGACGGGGATCGCCACCACGCGCCACCAGCCATACTCGCGAGCGAAACGCTCCACCGCTGAAAGGCGCTGTGGGTGCTGTCCAAGATCCGCGGGATTCTCCATGGCCATTTAGGCTACCCGCTGAGACGGCGCGCGCGTACTTAGCCCGCGAAACCGACGGTGTGGGCGCGTGCAGTGCCGATTTCTACGTAGACGACTCGCTCGGTGCGCACAATGTAGGAGCGACCCTTGGTGTCCTTCAATTCGAGGGTGGAGTTCTCCGCCAAGGCATTGTTAATGGTCTGGGTCAGTTCTTCGCGCTCGCCTTCGGCATGAATAACCAGTTCGCGGGCGGTATCGGCAAAACCAAACTTGATGTCCATGTGGTGTGTCTCCCTTAGATCGTTGTCATTAATCGGTGCCGTGAGGCCTGCGCCCCCGGCGCTCTAATGGCCCCACTATAGCCACGTCCTCTACTATCAAGGTGTGCTTGCCCCGAAATCTTCCCGCGATTCCCGCGAATCCCCTACCTTTGCCGAGCTCGGCGTCGCCGTAGAGATCTGCGATGCCCTCGCTGACAACGGGATTACGCACACCTTCGCCATCCAGGAGCTCACGCTCCCCATCGCGCTCAATGGCCAGGACCTCATTGGCCAAGCGCGCACCGGCATGGGAAAGACCTACGGCTTCGGTGTACCGCTTCTCGATCGCGTCTTCGATGATGCCGACATCCCGGAGCTTGACGGAACCCCCCGCGCGCTGGTCATTGCACCAACGCGCGAGCTAGCCATCCAGGTCAGCGGGGACTTGCAGGTCGCTGCCGCGAATCTGCCGCTCAGCGTCATCACCTTGTGCGGCGGTCGCCCCTATGAGGAGCAGATCAAACAGATCAACGCAGGCGCGGACGTCGTCGTGGGCACCCCGGGCCGCCTCCTCGATCTCTGTCAGAAGAAGCACTTATCCTTCGATCAGGTCAGCGTTCTTGTATTGGATGAAGCCGACGAGATGCTGGACTTAGGCTTCCTTCCGGACATCGAGAAGATTCTCTCCCTGCTGCACGGCAATCCGCACCAGACCATGCTCTTTTCCGCCACTATGCCTGGCCCCATCGTGACGCTGGCTCGCACCTTCCTGGACCAGCCGGTGCATATCCGTGCCGAATCTGCCGACGCCCAGCAGACCCATGCCTCCACCCGCAAGGTCACCTTCCAAGCGCACCGCATGGACAAGGTTGCGATACTGGGAAAGATCCTGCAGACTCACGGCCGCGGGCGCACCATCATTTTCACGCGCACGAAGCGCTCGGCGGCCGCCGTCGCGGAGGAGCTGGCGCAGCGCGGGTTCGCGGTGGGCGCGGTTCATGGCGACATGGATCAAAAAGCACGCGAGCGCTCGCTCGATGCCTTCCGCGACGGCACCGTGGAAATTCTCGTGGCCACGGATGTCGCCGCCCGCGGCATCGACATTGATGATGTCACCCACGTCATCAACTATCAGGTTCCGGACGATCCAATGACGTTTGTTCACCGCATCGGCCGTACCGGCCGCGCCGGCCATACGGGCACGGCGGTGACCCTCGTCGGTTACGACGAGCTGGGCAAGTGGCAGGTCATCAACGACGAACTCGACTTGGGCCAGCCGGAGCCACCACAGTGGTTCAGCACTTCTCCGGAGCTTATGGAAGCACTTGATGTTCCGGAAGGGGTTGCCGATACGGTCGGCCCACCCACCAAGGTGTTGGGTGGACCCCGGCGCTCGGGTTCCCCGCGCGGAGACTCCCCGCGTGGCGAATCCACGCGCTCAGCCCGCGCTTCGCGCCGCACCCGTTCCCGTAAACGCAATCCCCGCCAAGGAGGACGCCGATGAGCACCGAGCACGCCCAAGAATCCCCGGTCGACAACGCCGCTGCGAAGAAGGCACCCATTTTGCGTTCCACGAAGGCGGACTGGATTGCCGTGGGCGCGATCAGCGCGGTATGCGCCATCGCCATCGGCGGTGCGGTCATCACCGCACCGATCCACAAGGCTGAGCTCACCCCGGCAGTCGACGCTGCTGCCAACGCCGAGCCAGCGCTTCTCACCGCCGTCCCGAACTCCCTCACCGAATCCTTCAGCCTGCCCAACGCCTTAGTCCCGGGCCAAGCCCGGGCTGTGTCGTCGAAGGGTCTGCTGGTGACTCATGACGGCGACGCCCTGAGCGCCACGAATGCTGCCGGCGATGAGGTGTGGACCTATGAGCGCCGCGATGCCGACCTGTGTTCGCTCGGCACGGCGTGGAACAAGATTGTCGCTTCCTATGATGCGGGCAACGGCTGCGGTGATGTGGTGGCGATCGATGCTGCCTCCGGCCAGTATTCCGATACCCGCAGCGCCCGCAATTCCGACGAGGTGGTCCCCATCGTCTCGAACGACCGCGTGGGAACTGTCTCCGCCGAGCGGGTAGAGCTGTGGCGCTCCGACCTCGTGCGCACGGTGGAGTACGGCGATGTCGATGCCAAGCAGGAACCCAACATGCAGCCCCACGAGGACTGCGCCATCACATCAGCGCTGACCCGTACCGAGACGATGGCAGTGACCGAATCCTGCCCGGATTCCCCGGATGCCACGTGGTTGCGTATCCAGACCGCCACACCGGAGGATTCCCGCTCTCCGGAGATTTCCAAAGACATCAAGATCGAGGATCCGGGCGCGCGCCTCGTCGCCTACGGTCAGGAGGCGGCCGCAGTCTTCTTGCCGGGCGATACACCTCGCATCGTGTCCTATAACTTTGAGGGTGAAGCGCTGTCGTCCACGGACGTGGAACCTTCGACGTCCATCATCAACTCCGCCTCCCCCTTTGCTCCTGCCGTAGCCGATCTGCCCCACCACATGACGTGGTTTGATGGCGAGCGCCTCTACCTCTTCACGCCAACTCAGCTCAAGGTTGACCACGTTTTAGAGCAAGCGCTGGGCACTGGCATTGCCGTTGACGAACGCGTTCTCGTGCCCACTGAAGAAGGGATCGACGTGGTGGATTGGTCGACCGGTAAGACGGAGCGCACCATCCCCGTCGACCGTGATGGCTATTCAGGCCCGATTTCGCTGACCTTGTCCGGCACGGTCATCGTTGAACAGCGCGGGGACACGGCCGTGGCGCTCAAGGCATCCTAGAAGTGGCTTTCAGCCCATTGCGCCGCCTCGGGTCGCACCATGAGCAGGTACAGCACCAGTCCGGCGCTCGCTAGGGTTAGTGCACCGAGTAGGGCTGAGCCCCCACTGAACATCTGGAAGGCGATGGCGCCCAGGATGAATTCCACGAGCACGATGGCCCCGCGCCCCCAGCGTTTGCCTTTCACGAAGGCCCAGGAGCCAACGATGACAAAGCCGAAGACGATAAAAATGAAGATGGCCGTGCCCAGGCCGACGAAGCCTGTCGCGCCTGAGTCGGAAACCATCGAGTCGTTTTCAGCGCCAGATACCTCACGGACGATGAGGAAAATGCCAAAGATGATAACGGCGATGGACTGAACCACCGCGATTCCCGCAGCCGCGATGACCGAAGCCGGCGCGCCATTCCCTACGGTCCGGGGAGACGTAGCCGATGACTGTTTCTTCTTCTTGTTCACGGCCGCTTAGTCTACTTCTTACCCCTTCGGTTTAGGACATCTCCACACCGCAGACTCCCCCGCCCCGCAGACACAGTCCTCGGCATTCAGCTAGACCTTCCCACACGCCCAGTCTTCGGGGGCAGAGGACTGAATATGGATTTGACGCGATCCAGGTCACCACACTCACAGTTTTACCCCCATCAACGCTGGTAGACGGATTATTGACAGCCTTCTTACAGCCTCCAATCCATTAGTAAATCCTAAACCGACTGCATTTCTTTAGTGACTTTGGACACTTTTTACCCTTTACCCCTAGCGGACTTTGAGTAAACGTGTCATTATTCTCAGGTAGCAAAAACAACGAGCTGTTAAATCAGTTCATAACTCGGAGCAAACTTCGAGTTAACAGAAAGTGAACCACGGCGGCGTCGACGCTGGCCCCAACTCGAGACAGGGCCCCACTGACCGCAGACCAGTCCACTTCACCCCGTAGCACTCGGAACAGTTCACAGCTGTGAACTGCCCTAGGTGCGCCTACTTTCACCCACTGCTGTCAAAAATTTGTTAGGAGATTTCAATCATGGATTGGCGCCACGAAGCTGTTTGCCGCGACGAAGACCCGGAGCTCTTCTTCCCCGTCGGTAATTCCGGCCCTGCACTCACCCAGATCGCTAAGGCCAAGCTGGTCTGCAACCGCTGCCCAGTTGCCTCTTCCTGCCTCAAGTGGGCCCTGGAATCCGGCCAGGACGCCGGTGTCTGGGGCGGTCTCTCTGAGGAAGAGCGCCGCGCCATCAAGCGCCGCAACCGCAGCCGCGCCCGCGCCCGCGTTTCTGCCTAAAGAACCCTCAGAAGGCACACCCCCGATTAACACTCCGGCATACCCTGCCGCTACAGTTAAATAAGTTCATTTACCCTTAACAGAAGGAGTACGCGATGAGCAAGCGTGGCCGTAAGCGCAAGGATCGCCGTAAGAAGTCCGCTAACCACGGCAAGCGTCCTAACGCATAACGTCAGCATTCAGGGCTCGTTTCCTTCCTCATTCCGAGGACGGGAACGAGCCCTTTGCGTATGCGCCTACACCTAATTAACGTAGCCTAGGCGTTAACTTGGCCTCGGTGGCCCTAGCCCCAGGTGATTTCAGTCCGCGTAATCTCCACGCAAATGCGCTGGCGCAGTGACTGCGGTGCAGCCTGTCCCCCGCAACATTTGCGCACAAGCGCTCGGACTACTTCTTCACTCTCGACGCGCTGCTGACAGGCATCGCACTGCGCGAGGTGCTCGCGGATTTCCAGTGCTCGCGCATAGCTCGTTGATTCATCGAACAGCTCCCGAAAGAGCGCTTCAACCTCGGGAGAGTTACACGCACCGCAATTGCGTCCTGTTGCGCGTTCCATTACTTCTCCTCCATCTCTGGGTGGTTGCGACCAATGCCTTTTTCTCGTGCTACGTCCTTCAACGCCGCGCGGAGTAATTTTCTTCCGCGGTGGAGGCGGCTCATGACCGTCCCCAACGGGGTGCCCATCACTTCTGCGATTTCCTTATAGGCCAAACCCACTACATCCGAGTAGTACACCACCATGCGATAATCCTCCGGTAAGTCATTCATGGCCTCGGAAATCTCCGAGTCCGGCATCTGCTTGAGCGCTTCGACCTCCGCTGATTCCAGGCCCGTGGAGTCATGTCCGGACGTGGTATACAGCTGAAAGTCACTAAGCTCATCCGCTGAGGATTCCACTGGGCGGCGCTTGGCCTTCCGGTAGGAGTTGATGTAGGCATTCGTCATGATGCGGTACAGCCACGCCTTCAAGTTCGTGCCCTGTTTGAAGGAATCGAAGTTGCTAAAGGCCTTGAGGTAGGTCTCTTGGATCAAATCCTCTGCATCTTGCGGGTTGCGCGTCAGACGCATCGCTCCGCCGTAGAGCTGGTCCAGCAAGGGCAAGGCTTGCTCCTCAAACAACCGCTGTTTCTGAAGCGTCTCGCTCGTCGTTTCTGTGGCCATACCGACCATCCTAGCGCTCCGGACTAGGGTGGTTTATATGTCCAAGAAGACCCCGCGTGCCGCTACCCCCGCTCTCAAACTCCTCGAAGAGGCAGGTATTGACCACCACGTCTCCACCTTTGAGGGCGGTCGCGAAAACTTCGGCGAGGCAGCCGCTGCGGCCCTCGATGTTGCGCCTGAACGCATCTTCAAAACCCTCGTCATCGATCTGAGCGCCGGCAAAGGCCCCAAGCGCCAGCTCGCCGTGTGCGTCCTTCCGGTTACCAACCAGCTCAGCCTCAAGAAGGCCGCCGCTGCCTTCGGCGCTTCTAAGGCCACGATGGCCGCGCCTGCCGACGCCTCCAAATCCTCCGGCTACATCCCCGGCGGCATCTCCCCGCTGGGACACAAGCACATCCTCCCGACAGTGGTTGATGAAACGGCACTGCTTTTCGACACCATCTTTTTCTCCGGCGGCAAGCGTGGCCTCGACATCGAGATGAACCCGGAGGATCTCCCCCGCGTCCTGGAGCTCTCCTTCGCCGACGTGCTCGCCGACTAGTTCTGCCGACTAGAGCTGCCGACTAGAGCTCGCGTACTAGAACAGGGTGGCGGCCGGTGGTTCGTCGATAAGCTCTGCGTAGTCGTTGCGGACGTTACCCACCGCGGGGTCGGCCGGGTGTGCCTGAAAGCCGCGCACAGAGCTCGGCTCCAACAGCGCCTCCCCCGCCAGCCAAGGTGCGATCTCATCTGTAGTCAGAAACTTGGGCAGGCGGTGATGCAGCCACGCCATCTCCTCCGTGGCATCTGTGGTTACCATCGTGGCCGAGAGCCTCTCCATCCCCGTGGCCCACAAACCAGCCGCCCACAGCAGGCCGTCGGGCCCGGTCGCATAATAGGGCTGCTTCTTGGCCTTCTTATCTTCACCGGCTTTCCACTCGTAGTAACCATCCAGCGGGATAACGCAGCGCTGTGCTTTGAAGGCATCCCGGAAGGAAGGTTTCTGCGCCACAGTCTCCGCGCGGGCATTAAACAGCGGCGGGCCGTCGAGGTCCTTCTTCCAGTGCGGGATAAGCCCCCAGCGCGCTGGCTCCACGCGGGCGGTCTCCTCCGCAACCCGCACGATGGCGATGGGCTGGGTCGGAGCAATGTTATAGCGTGCCGGCGGCAGGCCTTCCGGCGCATGAACTTCCGTAATGGATTCCCACGCTCCGACTTCCTCCAGTAGGGACTCGGTGAACAGAACAAATCTTCCGCACATGCCCTTTATTATGGACTACATGTCTGCTTACTGGAGTGCTCCCCAACCCACCGGCCCGCTGTCCTGGACTCAAGAAGTCCCCGGATCGAAGTCGATGACCAACCGCGCCCTCATCCTCGCCGCGCTGGCTGACTCCCCCTCTATCATCTACAACCCACTGATCTCCCGCGATACCGACCTGATGAAGGAAGCCTTGAAGGCCATGGGCGTAGGTATCTCCGACTGGGGCCCGCACCTGCGCGTGACCCCGGGCCAGCTGCATGGGGCGACCGTCGATTGCGGCCTGGCCGGCACGATTATGCGCTTCTTGCCACCGGTAGCCGCGTTGGCGGATGGCCCCGTCATCATCGATGGCGACCCGTATGCGCGCAAGCGCCCCATGTCCACCATGACGAAGGCCCTGCGTGAGCTGGGCGTCGACATCAAGGGCGATAGCCTGCCGCTGACCATCACGCCCCATGGTGTCCCAGAGGGCGCCGAGGTCATCATTGACGCCTCCGCTTCCTCCCAGTTCGTCTCTGGCCTGCTTTTGGCCGGTGCGCGCTACCGCTACGGGCTCAGCGTGCGCCACGAAGGCGGCACCGTACCTTCCCAGCCCCACATCCTGATGACCATCGGCATGCTGCGTGACGCCGGCGTGCATGTGGTCGCGGGCGAAGATAATTGGGTCGTGCGCCCTGGAAAGATTGAAGGCCGCGAGTGGTATATCGAGCCGGACCTCTCCAACGCCACTCCTTTCCTTGCCGCTGCTGCCACCTGTGGCGGAAGCGTGAGCATCCCGAACTGGCCGGAGGAAACGGACCAGCCGGGTGATGCTTTCCGCGGCATCCTGGAACAGATGGGAGCTCAGGTTGAGTACGTCCCGCAGGCACCTCACCAGGATCCCTACTTGAAGGTCACCGGCCCAGAGGAGGGTCTAGCAGGCCTGCGCGGTATCGATCTCGACATGGGCGATATCGGTGAACTCACCCCGACCGTGGCTGCGCTGTGCGCGCTGGCCTCCACGCCTTCGACGTTGACCGGCATCGCGCACCTGCGCGGTCACGAGACGGACCGTCTGGCGGCCCTCGCTACCGAGATCAACGGCTTGGGAGGCAACGTCACCGAGCTTGACGACGGCCTCCGCATCACCCCTGCCCCACTCCACGGCGGGGTATGGCACTCCTACGCCGACCACCGCATGGCCACCGCCGGCGCCATCATCGGCCTGGCAGTCGAAGGGGTCGAGGTCGAGGACATCGATACCACGTCCAAGACTCTGCCCGGCTTCGCCGGGATGTGGGAGGCCATGATCCGTGGCTAGGCGCGCAAGCAGCTATGACGAATCCGATGTCCGCATCCGGCCCGGCAAAGGCTCGCGCCCGCGCACGAAGGACCGCCCAAAGCACAAGGATGCCAAGTTCGGCATGGTCATCACCAAGGACCGCGGCCGTTGGGGAGTCGCGCTGGATAACGATGGCCCGGTCGTCACGGCCATGCGCGCCCGCGAGATGGGCCGCACGCCCGTCGAGGTCGGCGACCGCGTCGGCGTCGTGGGCGATACCTCCGGGCGCAAGGACACTTTGGCGCGCATCGTCAAGCTGGAGGAACGCCGCTCCGTCCTCCGGCGCACCGCGGACGATACCGATCCTTATGAGCGCATCGTGGTGGCGAATGCGGACCGCCTACTCATCGTCAGCGCCGTGGCGGATCCGCCGCCGCGTTCCGGATTCGTGGAACGTGCACTCATTGCGGCCTTTGCCGGCAATATCCAGCCGGTCCTATGTCTAACGAAGACCGACCTCACCGACCCCACTCCGTTTGCCCAAGAGTTTGCGGACTTGGATGTCACGGTGGTGGAGGCCGGCGTCGACGATGGACTGGAGCAGGTCTGTGCCGCAATTGATGGACATGTCACGGCCCTCATCGGCCACTCCGGTGTGGGTAAATCAACCTTGGTCAACCGGCTTGTCCCGGACGCCAACCGCGAAACCGGTGAGGTGTCTGCGGTGGGCAAGGGCCGCCACACCTCGACGCAGTCGGTGGCACTGCGCCTGCCGGCGGAAGGAAGCACCCCGAATGGCGGGTGGATCATTGATACGCCCGGCATCCGCTCCTTTGGTTTGGCCCACATTGATGCCGAGAACGTCATCGAGGTCTTCGATGATCTGGCCGAAGCCATCGAGGACTGCCCGCGCGGCTGCACACATGCTGGGCCGCCCGCGGACCCTGAGTGCGGCCTGGACTTGAGCATCGAGGAAGGCACTGCTTCTGCACGCCGTCGCGATGCAGTGCGCGGCCTGTTGGCTTCCCTGCGCACCAACGTCGATTGGGCTTAGGCCTTAAGCCCTCAAGCTTAGGCCGGAAGCATAGCCGCCAGCTGCGGCGGCAGGACGGTCTTCAGGAAGGGGCTGGCAGCGCGGAGAGCCATAAAGAACACCGTCAGGGCGCCGGATACACCGAGGATGATGGCGCCACCCTTGTCGATGTTGGAGGAGGTGTTATCACCGCTCGGTGCCTTCTTGTTGAACTCTTCCTTCTTGGCACACGCATCGAGAGCCTTGACGTACTCCGGCGCGATGTCGCGGAAAGTCTCGGCTACCTTGATGTTGTTCTTAGCGCGCTTGACGGCGTCCTCGTCACCGAGCTCGACCTCTGCCTCATAGCCAGCCAGAGCACGGTAGAGCTCGTCCGATTGGTTCTCTACGTCGCGAGCACGCTTCTCCGCGTCCTTGGGCGAAATCTTAAGGCCATCCTTCAGCAGGCTGCTGTCGACGTCGTTGTCCTTGGACTCCGCGTTCTTGAGGTCGCTGGCTTCGTCCTCGCTCAACGTGATGGTGCACTTGTCATTCTTGATGGAGGTGGTCACCGCACCCGCAGTGGGGGCAGCGATTCCGCCAGCAACAAGTGCGACGGACAAGGTGGAGGTAGCAACTACGCGGCGAAGACGAGAGGAAGTCATGCTGAGGGGACCTTTCGATCGAGCTGAGTTTTACTCCAGCAGACTATCAGCATTTAGCCCAACTTGGGCAGGTAATCACCGAACTCCTTGTACACAGCGAAGCCGATGCTGATAATTCCGAAGAGAATGGCGACGATAACCCCCATCGGTCCTTGCGAGGAGCCCTCAACGATGCGCAGCCACGGAGTCTTAGGCATCACGGCCATGTTGGGGTCCGGATTGTTGGGGTCAGGTTCGCTGGGAGCCGCTTCCTGAGCAGAGCTCCCCTGCGCGGTCTGATTTTTCTGCGCTGCCGGCGCTACTGCTTCCTCTGCCCCGGCAATTGGTGCTGAAACGAGGGTTGTGACGCTCAGGGCTGCAGCGGTGATAAGGCTAGCAAGGCGAGTTGCCTTCATGATGGTGCTCCTTTTCTCAAGCAATGGCAATAAGGGCTTAGAGTAGCACCACCACTCGCGTTAGGGCTGTTAACGCTGGTGATCCTAGAGCAGTTCTACGAGGATGGGCAGCTCAGTGGGATCATAGAAGGCCATGAAGTTATCCAGGGCATCACCGACGGCAAGCTCGGCGTCTTCGTCGCCGAGGTCAGCATTGTCGATGGCGGCGATAGCCTTGGCGGTGGCAGCCTCGGATTCCTCGATGTCCACGTGGATGGCTTGCAGGTTGTCCTTCGTGATGGTGGCCGGGTTGAGCGCCACGACTGGTTCACCCATGTCCGGCTTCGGGGTCACTACTGAATCATCAACATCGACGGAGATCACCACTCGGCGGTGCGGGAACTTCTCCTCGTCGCCGATGGCCAAGAGCCGCAGGGAGGCCATGGAAGCTTCGAGGAAGGCAGAGTATTCGATCTCTTCTTCGTCGCCCTCAGTGTAGAACTCGCGCAGCGCCGGGGTTACTGTAAATCCCCAACCACTGCGGGCAGCAAGCTGGCCGGTTTCTTCCAGCTCTGTCAGCATGGCAAAAGTAGCTGGCAGGAAGACGCGCACATCCTTCGACACTTAGAACTCACCTTCAATGTCGAAGACTGCCTGGACTTCCACGCTGGTGCGGTCAAAGACCGTGTAGAGCATGCCCACCATGCCATTTTCCACCGCGGCGCGGACGTTGACGATGGAATCATCTACCATGACGCAGTCATTAATCGGCAGGTCGATAGCGTCCGCTGCAGCCTGGAAGGCAGCACGATCCGGCTTTTCCGCACCGACCTCACCGGAAAGCACGACGGCATCAACGATGCCCCGGTATTCCCACTCGCGAATATGCTCCGCGCCTGGGCCGCCCGGATCGTTAGAGAGAATAGCGGTGGCGACTCCGTTAGATTTCGCGGCGGCGAACAGCTCCCGCCAGCGCTTGACGTCTTCTTCGGTGCCGTCAAGCACGCCTACAAAATCGACGATGAGTCCACGCATATTATCTACCCTTCGCATTGAGCTGTGTTTATCGTCCGAAAGTATAGCGAACATACCGCTCGCCTGCTCCCAAAGGCCAAGGCGCAGCGCCTTCTAGCCGCGGATGGCTCCAGCATGGCACAATGAACGTGCGTCCAGCTTCCTTCCCTCCGCTCGCCTTCGCCTGCCTGAGCGCCTTTCTCCGCGCTGCTCATCGCGGATAAGGACCGGATTCCGCATGTATACCCCCATCCCCGGCATGAGCCATCTGCAGCTCTATGTTGCTCCACAGCGTATCCGCTATGAGCGCGAGCCTACCGCTGGTGACCTCGCCACGCGTGACGAGATCCACGGGCTCGTCGTCATTGTTTTAGAAGTTGCCGCCGCTTTGCGGCCGATGAGCCATCTCAACAACCCGCGCTTTGCTCCAGAAATCATCACCCATGTACGCGCGTGGCGGAAGGCCCATGCAGCGGCAGAGCTCCGCGGGGGCATGGCACTCACCAGCTTGCATGCGCGCGCAAACGGCGAGTTCTTCGGTTCAGTGCTGATAGGTTCGCACCAGCGTGCTTTCACCGGCTCCGCAGCCGGGCGGCACATACGTTCCTTCCGGTTACTCTCAGTCGGCCCCAGCCCCAGTATCGCTGGAAGCGACCGGCAAGCTACGGGAGGCTAAACAAAAAGCCAAGGGATAACCTTGGCTGGAAACTGCGGGAGATTAAAAAAGCGAACCGAGCTTGATCAAGATGGGCGTCCAATCGATGCCGGCGAACGCCGCGGACGCACTCACCAGGGCCAAGCTGATACCGCCAAACATGGTGGCTCCGACCACAGGCAGGTTCTTTGCAGCTTCCTCGGAGGTTTCCGGAGCAGACGCAGCGCCGCACTGATTGGCCACGGTGTCCTGGGAGCTGAGCACGGCGTCCTTGGAGGACTCATCGTCCTGCGAGCTCAAGACGGAAGAGAGCTGGCACTGCTCCTCGGGAGCAAGCTCGATAGCTGACGCAGCTGCGCCGCCGCCCAACAGGGTGGCAGATGCGAACACGGAGAGACCTACTCGCAGAGACAAGCGGCGCATACTAACTCAACCTTCCGAAGCAGAACAATTAATAATTTGACAGTATATACCTAACTGCTTCCAATAAAAAGGCGCCGTGGGGAGTTCTTCCCACACGGCGCCTCATCACTTTCCGCGCTTTCTAGCGCCCGCGCGTCAGCGCAGTTTCAAGCCGCGGCAGATTAAGCTTCCGCTTCCGCGTTTGCTTCACCCGCTGCGCTCGCCTCTTCCTGGGCCTTGAACTGCTTGCGCAACATGAACAGCTGGCGGACGGTTTCTTCCTTCACTGCGTCGTTCATGGCGTTAAACATGTCGCCGCCCTCCTTCTGGTATTCCACCAGGGGATCGCGCTGCGCCATAGCACGCAGGCCAATACCTTCCTTGAGGTAATCCATTTCATAGAGGTGCTCGCGCCACTTCTGGTCGATGATCGGCAGAATGATCATGCGCTCGGTATTGCGCATCTGGTTCTCTCCGCCGATGGCAGTCACAGCGTCTTCGAGCTTGTCGTACTCGGAGTTGGCATCAGCTAGGAGGGCATCGCGCAGCTGCTCCGCGGTCAGTTCGCCGGCAGCGCCGTATTCGGTGCCGTCAACGAGCTCCTCATGTGTCATGGTCGGCCCGTACAGGGAATCCAACGCATTCCACAGCTCATCGAGATTCCAGTCCTCCACGTAACCGGTGGCAGTAGCCCCTGCCACGTAGGCAGACACGGTGTCATTGATCATCGTCCGGATGTTGTCCTTGATGTCGTTGGCCTCAAGGATGTCGTGGCGGGTGGCGTACACCACCTTGCGCTGCTCGTTAAGAACTTCGTCGTACTTGAGCACGTTCTTACGCATCTCGAAGTTCTGGTTCTCCACCTGTGCCTGCGCACCCTTGATAGAGTTCGACACCATCTTGGCCTCAATCGGCACGTCATCCGGCACGTTGAGGCGGTTCATCATGTTCTCCATGGACTGGCCCACGAAGCGCACCATGAGCTCATCGCGCATGGACAGGTAGAAGCGGGTCTCGCCCGGGTCACCCTGACGTCCGGAACGGCCACGCAGCTGGTTATCAATACGGCGCGACTCGTGGCGCTCGGTGCCCAGCACGTACAGGCCGCCGGCCTCACGGACCTCATCGCCCATCTTCTTGGAGCGTTCCCTCTCCTGTTCGATCTCAGCGTCCCAGGCTTCCTGGTACTTCTCCTCGTCCTCAAAGGGATCGAGGCCGCGGTCCCGCAGCTTCTCATCCAGGATGACCTCGGGGTTGCCACCGAGCACGATATCGGTACCACGACCGGCCATGTTGGTGGCCACGGTGACGGTGCCAGGGCGGCCAGCACGGGCGACGATCTGGCCCTCTTCCTCGTGGTGCTTGGCGTTGAGCACCGAGTGCTTGACGCCGCGCTTGCTCAGCAGCTGGGAGAGGTACTCGGAGCGTTCCACGGAGGTGGTACCAACGAGCACCGGCTGACCGGCAGCCACGTGCTCCTCGATGTCATCGACCACCGCAGCGAACTTCGCTTCCTGGGTCTTGTAGATGCGGTCGGAGTGGTCGGTACGCTGGTTCGGCTTGTTGGTCGGAATCGGCACCACGTCGAGACCGTAAATGGAGTGCAGCTCGGCCGCCTCAGTTTCTGCGGTACCGGTCATGCCGGAAATCTTGTCGTAAAGGCGGAAGTAGTTCTGGAGGGTAACGGTCGCCAGCGTCTGGTTCTCGTTCTTGATCTCCACCTCTTCCTTCGCCTCAATAGCCTGGTGCATACCTTCGTTGTAACGGCGACCAGCCAGCACGCGGCCGGTGAATCCATCCACGATGAGGACCTCGCCATTGCGGACGATGTAGTCCTTATCGCGGGTGAAGAGCTCCTTCGCCTTCAAAGCGTTATTGAGGTAGGACACCAGCTGGGAGTGCTCAGGTGCGTAGAGGTTTTCAATGCCCAGCTGGTCTTCGACGAATTCCACGCCTTCCTCAAGCACACCAATGGTGCGCTTCTTGTGGTCCACCTCGTAGTGGATGCCCTCGCGCATCTTCGGGGCCAGCTTGGAAAAGACTCCGTAGAATTGAGAGGACCCATCGACCGGGCCGGAAATGATGAGCGGGGTACGCGCCTCATCGATCAGAATGGAGTCAACCTCATCCACGATGCAGTAGTTGTGGCCGCGCTGGACAGTTTCATCGAGTGAGCGGACCATGTTGTCGCGCAGGTAGTCAAAGCCCAGCTCGTTGTTCGTGCCATACGTAACGTCGCAGGCATAGGCTTCCTTGCGCTCTGCAGGGCGCATCTCGGAGAGGATGACACCGACGGACAGTCCCAGCCAGCGGTGAACACGGCCCATCATCTCGGCGTCACGCTTAGCCAGGTAGTCGTTGACGGTCACGATGTGGACGCCTTTGCCTTCGAGGGCGTTGAGGTAGGCCGGCAGCAGCGAGGTCAGGGTCTTACCTTCACCCGTGCGCATCTCGGCAACGTTGCCAAAGTGCAGGGCGGCACCACCCATGATCTGTACCTTGTAGTGCTTCTGGTCGAGCACGCGCCAGGCGGCTTCACGCACGGTGGCGAATGCTTCGAGAAGCATGTCATTCATCTTTTCGCCATCCGCCAGACGCTTCTTAAACTCGTCTGTCTTAGCCTTAAGCTCATCATCCGACAGCGCCGCGAATTTATCTTCTAGGGCAATAACATCATCAGCAATTTTAGCCAGGCGCTTGACGGTGCGTCCCTCACCGGCACGGAGCAGCTTGGAAAGTCCAAACACGTCTAGATAGTCCTTCTGGTCGCGACAATAAAGTTAACTCGTCGCCATTGTACTCACTAGCTTTTCCGTATCGATTCGCCACCCAACCCAAAACGCAAAATCCGATACTTAGCCCGCGCCCACTCGTGCGCCCATCCTGTGTTTTCTCAGAACCACAGAGCGAGGCACCGCAACGAACCACCAACACCCAACCGCTAACAACCAACTGCTAACAGTTGCGCGCCTCACAACGAAGGTTTATGTAAGGGCGCGACAAGGGCGCCCACTTCCCCAACCCGAAGTTCCCTAACTCACCCGGACGCAGAGCGAGACAGAAAAGGAATGACTATGCAGTTCTCCAAGATTGCCGTAGCTACCGCTACCTCCGCAGCCCTAGCTTTGAGCACCATAACCGCCCCCGCCGCCGTGGCTGATGATTCCGAAGCGCCGCGCGGTGGTAGCGCCATGTGGACCTATAACGCGATCATGACCGGAACCATGGATGCCGTCGCCACTTCCCACCGCCCGGGGTCGCATCCCACCGAAAACTTCGGACTGGATCTGATTCTGGTCACCCCGGTGGCCTTGCTCATGCTGCCACTGCAAAAGCTAGCTGAGGCCGAAGTACACCTGTCCAGCCAATTCGGGGTATAGATCCGTCGCGATAAACGGAAAACACGTTTCCCCGCGCTGCATGTTCAGCGCGGGGAAACGTGTTGTAGCCGGGATAATTTTCCCGAAGGGCTTAAGACTTAGTCCTTAGGACGCTTAGCCCTTAAGCGTCCGTCAGGGAGATAAGGCCGTAGTCAAAGGCGTGGCGGCGGTAGACCACAGACGGCTTGTTGTTCTCTTCGTTGATGAAGAGGTAGAAGTCGTGGCCGACCAGCTCCATCTCGCTGAGTGCATCATCCACGGACATCGGGGTGGCCGGGTGCTCCTTGAAGCGCACAACCTGGCCCGGGCGAACGTCCTCGACCGTCTCTGCGTACGGGTCGATGTAGCGTTCTTCCTTACCGGGCTTAGCCGCTTCAGCCTCGGCGACCAGCTCGGCAGCAATCTGACCGGTACCCTTCTGAGCGCGGTGGCCGGACTTCACGTTCTCGCGGCGCACCTTTACCTTGCGCAGGGAGCGCTCCATCTTGCCCAGAGCGGTCTCGAGTGCCGCGTAGAACGAATCTTCCTTAGCCTCAGCGCGGGCGATGTGCCCCTTACCGGTAGCGGTAATCTGCAGACGCTCTGCCTCAGACTCGCGGCGCGGGTTCGGCTCGTGCTGCAGCTCCACGTGGAAGAAGGTCAGGGTCGGATCAAGGCGCTCGATCTTGGCTAGCTTTTCAGTGACACGTTCCTGGAAGTGCTCCGGAACCTCCACGTTACGACCGGTGATGGTGACCTGAGCGTTGGTCTGCTGGGACATGTAATGCCTCCCTTTACTCGTGGGGACTGAATGACTGCACATTCTGCGGACCTTATTCAAGCCTGTGATTCGAGGCTTAGTGTCCGCTTCCCTGTGACACCCCTCATGCTACCACTGGTCATAACCAACGGGTTCACTGGCCCCCTCTACAGAGGCTTGATGTCGCTCCACCCTACGCGTCTGCCAGGGCAATCGCCCCCGCCACGTCACCCCCGACGGCCCACACGCGAGCGGCGCTGGCGCGGAGTGTCGCGCCGGTCGTGATGACGTCGTCGACAAGCAGCACGCTGCGCCCCGCCAACATCCGGGCGGACGGCAGCAAGCGCACGGCACTGCGCATATTGTCTGTGCGCTCCGCGGCGTTGAGCTGCGACTGATCCGCACTGCCTTCGACCGTCATCAAGGCATTAACCACGTCCCAACCAGGAAGCCGAGCAGACGCCGCCCGGCACAGCGCGGCCACCGGATCACCACCACGCTTGCGGGCCGACGATGCTCGTGTCGGGGCGGGAACCAACAGCGCGGTCTCCGGAATGTCGCCGCGAGCACGCAGGTAGTCGATGCCAGCGGCAAGCACCGCGCCCAAATGCGCGCGCACCGCCTGGTGTCCGCGTTCCTTCATCGCGATGATGACCCCGCGGCGGGTATCGGAATACGGTCCGAGCGCCCACGCCGGAAAACCTAATGGCTGGGGACGTTCCACGCGGCGCGGTATCTGCCGCAGGTGGTGCTGGCAGGCTGCGCACAGCACCCCACCCGCAGAGGTCTCGCCCCCGCACCCGGCGCACGGGCGCGGTAGGAACAGCTCCACGAGCGCGGCGGTGGCCTCCCCTATCCCCCGATGTTTCGGCATGCGCCCTACTCTAGCCTGACTCCTGAGCTGTCCTCTAGCGCGCGATGATCGGAGAGGAACGCACTCCCTGCAGGCCTTCGACCTCACGCCAATAAGAACGCTCGGATCCACCCGCGGGAAGCTGCAGCAGCGCATGCGCATCGGTGACATAAAGCGTCGACGGCGAAGAGGCCACCGCGACCACGGGTGCGGTGATATTTCCGGTGGGCAGTGTGGTGGCCGAAGATCCGTCTTGCTCGATGCGCCACACCGGAGAGCTCGACGCCGAGGTACCCACGAGCAGGGAGCCGTCTGTCTGCCACTCCACCGACAAAGCAGAGCCGGCCAGCTCTGGGCCCACCTGGTGAACGTTGACGATGCGCCGCTCACCCGACGTCGCGCGGGCAACCACACCGGTATAAATGCTGCCATCGATAATCATGGCGATACGCGCTCCCGTCAGGGACAGCCGGATGACGGAGATTTCGCCTTCCACGTTCTCTAATGCGGAGGTGTCCACCTCCGCGGTGCTCAGCTCGCCGGTGGCCGGCGAGCGTGTCACGCGGACCACGTGCTTGCCGTCGACGACGGTCCACGCCACCTGTCCTCCCACCTCGAAGGTGGGGCGGGCTAAAGTTTCACCCTTGACCGAATCCTTGAGCTCGTGGCCGAGCTCGCCCATCGCCAGCTGTGACTCCTTCTCAGAGCGCTTGCGTACCGCGGCGACCATGCCCTCATCGGAGACGTCCGCGGACTGGATATCGTGAATCTGCCCGGCCATTCCCTGCACCTCGGTGCTGCCTTCACCTTTAACCTCGAGGAGTGAGCCGTCATTGACCGCGTAGAGCTTAGGCACGGACTGGGCAGCCACCTCTGGGTTGAACTCAGCAAAGTCATCGATGGTCATTTCCTCCATGCCGTCGACAAGCGGGCTGCCATCGATGGTGGCGCGCACTGAATTCGTGATCTCTGCGTTGTTGAGGGTCCAGACCAACTGGGCGGCGAACTTGAGGCGCTCCTCCTGGGTCATTCCTGCCATCCCACTGAACTCGTAGACGCCATCGTTGATTCCCAAGAAGGTAGCGTCCTTGGGGCTTAAGGTGGACGTCGCCGGCGCGATATCGGAGGACGGCCCCTGCAGCAGCAGGGTCACTAGCTCCGAGGCGATTGACTCCTTCCCCGAATAGAGCCAACGACGGTCCGCCACCAGCAGGCGTTGGGTTGTATCGAAAAAGTACAGCGACTGCGGCCGGTAGCGGTTGCGCAGTTCGGTGCGCTCAATCACAGCACCAGTGGGCAAATCCGTGATGCGCCATTGCCCATTGAACTGGCGCAGTCGGACGGTTGCTTCGATGCGCGAATTATCGGGGACATAAGCCCCGCCATTGGCCAAACGGCCAATAATATTGCCGCGGACCGAGTATTCCAGGTCGCCGTCTTCCATATTGGACGTCACGAGATCGATGGAATCCACCACCAGAACGGTATCCGTGGGGTCCCAGGAATTAGCTATATTCGTCGAAAGGAAGGTGCGGGCGGCGGCGTAGTTACCGGTGGGAATCGCCACCGCCGAATAGAAGTCACGCACGAGGAGATCAGGCTCGCTATCTGTACGCGGTTCGACGACAGCATCGTCTGCCCGGTCATGCGGTTCGAAAGTCCCGATCACTTGCGGATCCGTGTTGTTCGGCAAGGTCGAGCACCCGACGAGGGCTATGAGCGCAACGCAGCTGAACACTGCGAGTGGGCGGCGGGCCGGCATCATCGCTGGGCCTCCTCCTCGAAATCAGGAACGGTGTTGTGATTGAAAGGCGTGTCCACGCCACGGGATTCGCGCTCTGAAGGCCACACGATTCCTGTGTCCGACTCACCTTTAAACACAGGCATGCCCGGCTCCGAGGTCACCTCGAGCGCGGATTGTTCTTCTGCCTCGACCTGCTCCGGGGCGCCCGGCACCTCCAGAGCGATGGGCTCAGACTCAACCGTCTGGCCTGGTGTGCGCGGCAGGATCAGCCGGAAGCGCGAGCCCACGCCGAAGTAGCCAATAGCGTCCAACGTACCGCCGTGCAGCACCGCATCCTCGCGGGCGATGGCAAGGCCCAGACCGGTTCCGCCAGAATGGCGTTTACGGGAAGAATCCGCGCGCCAGAAGCGGTTGAACACCAACTCCTCCTGGCCCTCCTTGAGGCCGACACCGGAGTCGGTGACAGCGATGCCGACGGCGTCCTCCGTCGCCCCGATATCCACGGTGACGGGTTTGCCTTCAGAGTGATCAATGGCGTTCGCGAGCAGGTTGCGCAGGATGCGCTCGACACGCCGTGAATCGCATTCGACGGCCACGGGTTCCTCCGGAACATGGACGATGACCTCCACATCGAGCTCGGCGGCGAGGTGTTCAACCTGGCTCAGTGCGGAGTCTACGCAGGAACGAATATCGATGGAGGCCGTGGACAGATCCGCCACGCCCGCATCGTGGCGAGAGATCTCCAGCAGATCCGCGAGCAAGTCCTCGAAGCGATCCAGCTCCTTAATAAGCAGCTCCGCCGAGCGCTTGGTATAAGGGTTGAACTCATCCGCGTCCGCCGCAATGACATCCGCCGCCATGCGCACCGTGGTCAGTGGCGTGCGCAACTCGTGGGACACGTCGGAAGTGAACTGCCGCTGGAGATCGCCATACTCCTCCAGTTGGGTGATCTGCTTAGACAGCTTATCTGCCATGTCGTTAAAGGAGGAGGCGAGGCGGCCCATTTCATCGTCTGAGTTGACCACCATGCGCTCACGCAGGTGGCCGGCAGCAAAGCGCTGCGCAATGCGCGAGGCGGAGCGAATCGGGACGATCACCTGCTGGGTTGCCAGCCAGGCGATGCCGACGAGGAGGACAACCACCACCACTCCGGCAGCCGAGAGCAAACCACGCATGAGAGCCATCGTGGATTCCTCAGATTCCATGGACAACACGAGGTAGACCTGGGTATTCGGAATGTCGCTTTCAATGGGCGTGCCCACCATCAGCGCGTTATAGGTTGCTCCCGATTGCTGGTCCACCGTGGCGTATTGCTGCACGACTTGGCCCCGGCCAACGAGCTCGCGCATCCCGCCGGGGATGCGGTAGCCCTCCGGGGACGTTGTGGCCGTGCCGTCGGAATTCTCCACGACGATGACCGGTTCATACACGGCCTGGGCGTCGGGTTGTTGCGCCGATAATTGGCCCAAGGCGGCGCGTGCAGAATTGATGCGCACCTGCGTTGAGTTAGCCGTTCCTGTCGCATCAATCTGTTGCTCCACGGCTACGCGGGCGCGGTCAAGCTCTTGCAGCGCGGTGTCCTCTTTCTGGCTCACCAGCTGCTGCGTGAGCACCGACACCAGAGCGTAGGCCAGGATGATCATGACCACCGTGGAGGCCACCAGCATCATGCCCAGCACGCGTGTCTGCAGGGACGTACGCCAGCGCTCGACGATGCCATCCCGGGCTCGCCCTAACCAACCAAAAATAGCGGCAGTCCTTTACTCGGCGGTTTTTCCAGTCTTGTACCCCACGCCGCGCACGGTGAGGACGATACGGGGATCCTCGGGGTCGTGCTCAATCTTCGCGCGCAGGCGCTGGACGTGCACGTTGACAAGGCGCGTATCGGATGCGTGGCGGTAACCCCAGACAGATTCAAGCAGCGCCTCGCGAGTATGCACCTGGCCGGGCTTGCGCGCCATCTCCAGAAGAAGGTCGAACTCCAGCGGAGTCAGCGAGATTTCCTCGCCGCCCTTGCGGGTAACGGTGTGCTCGGGGACGTCGATAAGCAGGTCCCCCACCTCAATAATTTCTCCCGTGCCCCCATCGATTCGACGCAGGCGCGCGCGGATACGGGCGATGAGCTCCTTCGGCTTGAAGGGCTTGGTGATGTAATCATCCGCACCCGATTCGAGGCCGAGAACCACATCAACGGTGTCTGTCTTCGCCGTCAGCATGACGATGGGCACCGAGGACTCAGTACGAATGGCGCGGCAAATATCCACGCCATTCATGCCCGGAAGCATGAGATCCAACAGGATCAGATCCGGGTCATGCTCGCGGAAGGCCGGGATCGCCTCATTTCCATCGTTAACGGCAATAGGCTCCAGCCCTTCTGCCTCGAGCACGATGGTGAGCATTTCGGCGATTGCCGGGTCATCATCCACGACCAAGATTTTCGGTGCCACTTTATTGTTCTCCTACAAGCTCCTTGACAGCTTGGATAATCATATCGGCATCCGCGGTGGCGATCCACCGCCCTGCCCACTGCTGCTCTGCTAAGCGACGGTAGGCGGCCGCCGTGCGAGACTGCAACGCGGCATCGCGCTCATAGCGATCGCGGTTGCGCCCTTCATCCTCTGCTGCACGGGCCACGGCACGCTGACCGGCAAGGGCGACGTCGGTATCCAAAAAGATCTGCAGCTGCGGCACCGGCAGGCCGAAGCGTTCAAACTCGAGCTCATAGATCCAATCGACGATGAGCTCACCGCCGACCCGCGCGGCGGAATACGCAGCGTTGGAGGCCACATAGCGATCCAAGATGAGCAGGCTATCCGTGGACTCAGCGGCGGCAAGGAGCTGCTCTTTGGCTCCGTGCCGATCCAGCGCAAAGAGCGTAGCCATTCCATAGACCGAATCGGTCAGATCCCCCATACGCCCATACAGGGCCTCCTGCGCGAGCTGCGCATGGATGGACTCTTCGTAGCGGGGAAAGCTCAAGACTTCGACATCGCAGGCTAGTTCTTCCCGCAGGCGCTGGGTAATGGTGTTTTTACCCGCGCCATCGATTCCTTCAATACTGATCAGCATGCTGTTATATCTAGCGTGTACCTAGTGCTGCCGTTAGGACAAGGCCTCGATGAAGGGCTCGAGGTCGTAGTCTTCCTCGACCTCTTCGAGCAACTCCAGGGCATGTTCGTTGAGGTTTTCGCTGCCGGATCCGGCGAGATCCCGGATGAAGGGATAGTCTTCGACGACTTCTCCGGCGCTGAACGGGGCGCCTGCCCAGATCGCGGCTATCGTGGCCGCCGCCAAGGCGTTACGCTGCTCCTCCTCGGTCTGTTCTTCGCCCGAGACCGCAAGCGCGCAGGCGTCATCTACCGCGGCAACGATTTCTTCATCCTCGAGGTCTGCCAGTTCATCCAGGAAGTCGACGTTGACCTCGTCGGCGAAGATGTCCTCATCCCATGAGCTCATTGCTTTCTCCTTCATCCTTAAGTGAATTAGGGGTCTGTGTTTTAAACCGCGTTCCTGTGTCCACGGCGGGCCGGTGCAGCTTTACGGGCGGGCGCTCCGCGCAGCCGGTATCTAATCCAATTTCTACCATTCTTTAGATGCCCTCATGCAAGGCTTCGGTCAAGAGCGCTGTTTTATTACGGTCACACCGATCCGCGCCGTCTTCCGACTGCCCCCTCCTCCTGTCCTCCTCCATATGTTGCATTTCACCCACTGCCCTATACCACGCCTGAACGGGGAATTTTGCCCAGGCCATTTACTATCTCCAGATTCGTGTTATCGTTGTTACCGACTTGTGACATTTACGCAGGCTTTTGTGCAGGAAGGAGAGCGCCCCGCATGACGAGCAGTTCACGCCGCATCTTGGTCTTTGTCGCGGCCGGCCTCCTCTGTGCCGTCGCCGTAGGCGTCGCAGTGTGGCGCATGAGCGCGCCCGAATCCGTCGTGTCGAAGCCCTCCGCTGCCACCGCCGTGTCGAGCACCGCATCTTCCGCTCCCTCGACAACGCATTCCTATACCACCACGGCTGCCCCGACATCCACGCAACCGAAGCAATCGAAAACTAATGTCGCCGCGCCGGCAGAGGATCCCTACCTGGCGCCGAATGCCGTGGTGAATCGCACGGAGCCGGTTGGCCCCACGGCCGTCTACCGCCCGGACAATGTTTCCTCACTGCAGAACCAGCAGCCGCAGGCAACTCCGAACAATCCGTACCCGCAGGCGCCGGTCAGCACGGCCCCTGCCGTGCCGCCAACGGACGGCTCTACTCCGGCCTCCGAAACACCGATTCCGGGTACTCCTCAGCAAAGCTCCGAGCCCACTCAGCCGTCGGCCACGCCGGAATCTCAGACCGCCGTGCCGCAAGAGGGCCCAGTGGAGGACCAGGACGGCAGCCAGCCCGCTGAGCAGCCGCAACCCAAGGAACCTACGCCCTCGCAGAACACTGGAGTTCCTGAACCGCTTGGCTCCTTCATCCCGCACCCCGCCGGGTTCACTCAGAACGCGCCCGCGCCTGATGCGGAGCCGAAAGCGCAACAGGGCGAGCCTATCGATGCCGCTCCACAGGGCGGCGAGGTACAAGGCGCCGATGTAGTGGAAGCAGTGGAGCGCGAATCCGCGGCTTACCGCACCAACGAGGCCGCCCCGACTCCCGCCGCGCCGACGGATGATGCTCCCGCGGCGGAAGAGCCTTCCGCAGCGACCCCCACCGCTGCTCATTTAGCCGACAACGGCGAAACTACCGCCGCATCAGCATTGACGCAGTCCGCCTAATTACCCGCGCCGTTAACTAAACGGCAGCAGAGTTAACAAAACGGCCGCAGACTAAACGCGGGCGATAAATACCTCGGCGCCTTCGCCACCGGTGGAACGAACAGAGGCGGCCGGGTCGCTAGCGGGAATCCACGCCGCGTGACCCGCGCCAAGGCTGACGTTTTCTGCCTCGGCATTGCTCAATGCCACCGAGCCGGAGGTGCACAGCACAATCATGGGGCCATCGCTGTCGACCTCGACACTCTCCTCACCAGAAAGCTCGACGCGATCCAGCAGGAACTCCTCAATCGGCACTGGGTAGGACCATGCCTCTGCACCCTTTATGCCTCCTGTCTCGGCTGCGTCTTTCAGGTCCACGCGCGGATCTTCTGCCGCCTGGTAGGTGAGGACTTTAACCAGCTCGGGGACGTCAACAAACTTCGGGGTCAGGCCACCGCGCAGCACGTTATCGGAGTTAGCCATGATCTCTACGCCCAGGCCAGAGACATAGGCATGCAGCTGCCCAGCGTCAAGGTAAATCGCCTCCCCTGGCTGCAGGACGATGTGATTGAGCAGCAACGCGCCCAACACGCCGATATCCCCCGGGTATTGCTCGTTGAGCTTGGCCACGGTTGCCATCACGGTGGCCATCCACGGCTCGCCCGCCTGGTTGCCGCGCAGGCGCTCGCCCGCCGCTACCACCGCGCTGATCAGCTCCTTGCGCTTGGCACCCGGGATCGTAATCCACGTGGTAAACAGCGCGCGGAGGCTGTCGCCTTCAGCGGCAGGATCGGTGTCGAGCATGCCCTCGTAGTGAGCCAGTTCTTCGCAGTCCAAGGCCGCAAAGAGGCTGCGGGTCTGCGCTAGCGGACGGAAACCCGCCATGGCGTAGAACTCCGTGAGCGCCACGATGAGCTCTGGCTTGTGGTTGTCATCCTTGTAGTTGCGGTTTGACGCCGTGAGGTCGATTCCCGCCGCGTTCTCGCGGGCGAAACCTTCCTCGGCCTGCTGCTTCGAAGGGTGCGCCTGCAGCGACAGCGGCTCTGCAGCCGCCAAAATCTTCAGCAAGAAGGGAAGGCCGGCGCCATACTTGTCAGCCACCCGCTGCCCCAGCTGGCCTTGCGGATCCGCCGCGATGATCTCATCCAGCTTTTCTCCCTCAATCGTTGAGGGATCCGCCGGGTGCGCACCAAACCACAGCTCAGCAACCGGGCTTTGAGCCTCGGGCTCGCCGAGCAGCGTCGGAATCAGCGTGCGCGAGCCCCACGAGTAGTTGCGGGCAGCGCTGGTGAGCAACTTCATTGACTTCCTCTGTTTCTATTTCACGTCGTAGGCGGTCGCGGCATAACTGCGCGTAATCAGCTGCAGCGCGCGGGCCAATTCCCCACAGGAGGTATCGGCGCTCGCTGCTGCGAAAGAGTGGGGAAGGTTCGCCTCTTCCTGTCCCCATAAAACAACTCTCAAGGGTACCAAAGGCTCTTCCGATTCAAACGGGTCATAAAAGATGTCCGTCGGAGCGGTCTGCAAGATTGGCCCTAAGCCTTCCGCATCAACAACGGTCCCGCCCAGACCGTGGGCCGCCCACAACGCGCCGGCCATGCGGGCAACAAGCGCGCCGAGGTGTACGCGCGTGCGCTCTTCTGACAGCGCATAAGGATCGGGCCCACAGCTGTGGATGACTCGTCCGCCCTCTGCGAATTCACGCAACGCGCGCCCAGGGTTCGTCGTGGAATCGCGCTGCGGGGACAGCGCTTCCAGCTCACGGTCCACGGCATCGGCGACGTCCTCCACGCGACGAGAAACGAGAACTGGGTCTTCGCTCAGCACCGCGTACACCGCGTGCACAGCTGTAATCATGCGCACCGGGGAAATCCCTTCGGCGGTGGGTAGGTTGTCGATGACGATGGTGTCTTCGGGCGCGTCCTCGATCTCGTTGAGGAGGACGGTCGTGGCACCCCGGCGCGCAGCAGTATGCAGCGCGCGCTCCGCCCACGGGCTATCCCCCGCCACCACCACGACGTCGAGGGCACCAGTAAAGCGCGGCAGCGATTCGCTGACCATGATGGGAACCTCAGCGGGCTCGGCTAGGCCCACAGCAACGTGAGCGGCAGCGCGGGAAACTTGGTCGGCGGCAAGGATGACGAGGCTTCGCGGACGGAGTCCGCCCAGCACGCGAGCAAGCTCCGGCACGGATGCAGCCACCACGCGCGCTTGGGCGCCTTCGTGGGCGATGTCAAAGAAGCCCACGGTTTCGGGGTCATAGGAAGTCATAGGCCCGAGCATAGCTAGGATGAGTGGCCATGAGCATTCATCCGGTAGTCCTTGTCGGCGGCGGCCCAGGCGCGTGGGATCTCATCACCGTGCGCGGCATGCGCGCGCTGCAGGAAGCCGAGGTCATCGTGGCCGATCACCTCGGCCCCACCGCCCAGCTGGATAAGCTGTGCGATATTGACGCCAAGGAGCTCATCGACGTCTCCAAGATCCCCTACCGCGCCCAAGTAGCCCAGGAGCGTATCAACGAGATCCTCGTGGAGAATGCCCGCCAGGGGCGCCGCGTGGTCCGCCTCAAGGGCGGGGACCCGTACGTGTTTGGGCGTGGCTTCGAGGAGCTCACGGCGCTTACCGAAGCGGGCATCCCGGTGGAGGTCGTCCCCGGGGTGACCTCGGCCGTCGCGGTGCCCGCCCTGGCGGGAACGCCGGTGACCCACCGTGGGGTGGTCCATGCCTTCACTGTGGTCTCCGGGCACCTGCCGCCAGGCCACCCCAAGTCCTTGGTGGATTGGGCAGCGCTGGCACGTTCCGGGGCTACCTTATCCGTCATTATGGGTGTCAAGAACGCGGCCGCCATCGCCGCCGCGCTGATCGACGCCTCCCTCTCCCCCCACACCCCCGTGCGCATCATCCAGGAAGGCTCCCTCGATGGTGAGCGGGCCTTCAGCTGCGAGCTCGCGGAGCTGGGGGCCACCATGGAGGAGCACTCGGTGGCTCCCCCGGCGGTCATCGTCATCGGTGAGGTTGCTGGGCTCTAGCCCCGAGTTCTACTCAACTCCGACGCGCTCTTCCTCCGATTCCGAAGAGCTGCCAGCTTCGGAGCCCTCGCGGCCGGTCGGCTCCGTCGTTTCAACGACACGGCTGCCACCGCGTTGCTGCGAAGCAGCATCCCCCTCCGAGCTCTGTGCAGACTGGGCCCGGCGCTGGTTCGCCCAGACCGTGAGAGCAACACCGAGGACCAGCGCAGCGACCTGCAGAAGAAGGATCTGCTGATGCGCCAGCGCCCACCCTAGGGCCTTCGGAATGTTGAGCGTCACGATAGCCGTGCCCACGAAGCCTCCAAGGAGCGTGGGGTTAATGCGGGAGATGAGCCACGCCGCAATCGGTGCGGTGATCATCCCACCGATAAGCAACGCTACAACCGCGGCAGCGTTAGCCACGATCTCCTCCCAGAGGCCAACGATGAAGCCCGCCGTGGCGCCAAAAGTGACGAGGAATTCTGCGGTGTTGACGGTGCCGACGATGCGCCGCGGCTGCTCGCGGCCGACCGCCATGAGCGTCGAGGTGGAAATCGGGCCCCAGCCACCGCCGCCCGAAGCATCGACGAAGCCTCCCACCACGCCGAGCCCCGCGAGAAAAGGAGTGGAGTGCTGTCGGGTCTCCTGCGATGTACTGATCCGTGGGCGTGAGAAGCGCCAGACTAGGTTGATGCCGAGGACCACGAGAATAGCGGAGGTCACGGGCGCGGCAGCCTCGAGCGAGAGGTTAGACAGAACCGTCGCTCCAATGAAGGCCGACAAACCTCCCGGCACGCCGAGCTTGAGCACCGTGGGCCAATGCACGTTGCCAAAACGCCAGTGGCTGATTCCCGAGACCAAGGTGGTGCCTAGCTCCGAGGTGTGCACCACGGCGGAGGCCGTCGCCGGTCCCAAACCCGCCAGCAGCAGGATGGTGGTGGAAGTGACGCCGAAGCCCATGCCGATGCCGCCGTCGACAAGCTGCGCGGCAGCACCCGCAATCGCGATGAGGATGAGGCTACGCATGGGCCACCTCCGCATAACGGTGGGAAACAATGCCGGCGAGCGCCTCACCCAGCGGAGGGAGAACCTGCCGGGACTCCCCGCCCCTGTGCCCTGCATCCTCGTCGAGGCGATCTAAGAGCAGGCCGGGGCTCACAAAGAGTGGCACGACGACCTCCTGATTGCCATCTGAGCCAACGGGCTCGCGCTCACCACGCGTGGCGTAGGCAACCTTCGCTGTGCAGCCGGTGAGCTCACCGACGCGTCGTGCTAGATCCGCGACGTCAGCGTTGGCACGCTCATCGGAGGAGCCGACAGAATAGAGCACAACGGTATCTGTCCCCTCCGGAACGCGCTTAGCCAACAGACGCGCCATGTCCTCGCCGGTACCGAGGCCACGGGCTTGGTGAAGGCGCACTCCGGACGCCGCAGAGGCCTGGGCCAAAGCTGCAGGAACATCGATGCGCTGGTGGTAGCCCTCGGTAAAGAGCAGAGGCACAACGACCGCCTCGCGTACCCCTTGCGCTGCTAGGCTGCGCGCCGCCTCATCGAGCGGCGGGTCATTGAATTCCAAGTGTGCGGCGGTAGCCGGCACCCCGGCTAGCTCGCCAGCGGCGTGGGTCAGGGCCATAACGTTCGCTGCGGCCTCGGGGTGGCGTGAGCCGTGAGACAGGGTTAGTAAAGCAGTAGTAGCGGTCGGGGCGGTCATGGTGTGCTTCCTCAAGTGTGAGCTTTCGCGGTGGAGTGGCCGCGGCGAGCGAGAGAGCGCTGCAGCGCCTCCGTGGAGGAGACCGCCGGCGCAGGCGCTACGGGGGCATCGTCTTGGCCGTGGAAGCGTACGGAAAAGATGCGGAGGCATTCTTCGCACTTCCAGGCAAAATCATCTTCCTCATCGGGAAACAGGTTTGTTCCGGCGCAGTAGGGACAAAAGGCTGGGTGGTTGCGGTTGGGGTTGGGCTGGCGGCGGAAATTCACTGCAGGTCCTCCTCGTCCGCGCGCAGGACCCAGTGGCGGAACTGTTCGCCGTCTTCGCGCTGCTCCTTATATTTATTGACCAAGCGGATGACGTAGTCGGGCACTTCATCGGCCACCACCTTGTGTCCGCGCAACTTGCGGCCCCAGTCCGGGGATAGGCCGAGGGCGCCGCCTAGGTGGACCTGGAATCCTTCGACGCGGTTGCCGTCAGCATCAGTGACAATCTGTCCCTTGAGGCCAATATCCGATACCTGCGAGCGTGCGCAGGCGTTGGGGCAGCCGTTGAGGGCGACGGACAGGGGGACGTCGAGATCGCCGAGGGTATCTTCCAGGATGTCGACGAGCTCGATGGCGCGGGCCTTGGTGGTCACGTGCGCGAGCTTACAAAATTCCAGGCCGGTGCAGGAGATGACGCCGCGGCGAAACTCCGAGGGCTGGGAGTACAGGCCCGTCTCATCCAAGGCACGGGACAGGGCGGGGATATCCTCTTCTTCTACGTCGAGGAAGAGCAGCTCCTTCATCGGGGTCGTGCGGATGCGAGTGATTCCGAATTTCTCGGCCACGTCGGCGATGGCGATGAGCTGCTCGCCGGTGGCATGCCCCACGGTGGGTTTCACGCCGACGTAGAACTTGCCGTCCTGCTGGCGGTGCACGCCCACGTGATCGCGGTTGCCGGGTGCGATGGGGAGCGGGAGGCCGTCGAGAAGCGGCGCGTCGAGGTATTCCTCTTCCAATACCTTTCGGAACTTCTCGATGCCCCACTGCGCTACGAGGAACTTAAGGCGCGCGCGGTTGCGGTTGCGGCGGAAGCCATAGTCGCGGAAGATGCGCGCCACACCGGCCCATACCTCCGGCACGCGCTCGAGCGGGATCCATGCGCCGAGGGATTGCGAGAGCATCGGGTTGGTGGACAGGCCACCGCCCACGAGGCAGTCGAAGCCGGGCCCGTACTCAGGGTGCTCGGTGCCAACAAAAGCGATGTCCTGGATTTCGTGCGTCACGTCCTGCCGGGAGTTGCCAGAAATGGCGGTCTTAAACTTGCGCGGGAGGTTGTGGAACTCCTCGCGCGGGAGGTAGTTGTTCTTAATCTCCTCGATGGCTGGGGTGGCATCGATAATCTCGTCAGCCGCCACACCCGCTACCGGTGAGCCCAGGATGACGCGGGGCACGTCACCGCAGCCCAGCAGAGTATCGAGCCCGACGGAGCGCAGCTTCTCCCAGATCGCGGGGACATCCTCAATCTGGATCCAGTGCAGCTGGATGTTCTGGCGGTCCGTAAAGTCCGCGGTGGAACGGGCATAATCGCGGCTAATCTCTCCTACCGCGCGCAGTTTGGCGGGATCCGCGCGGCCTCCGTCGAAGCGCACGCGCATCATGAAGTACTCATCCTGCAGCTCGGTATTGCTGAGCTTGGAGGTCATCTCCCCGCCCAGGTTCTGGTTGCGCTGGGTGTACAGGCCCAGCCACTTGAAACGGGGAGCGAGATCCTCGGCGGGGATGGAAGAAAATCCCTGCTTGGAATAGATATCGATAACGCGCTGGCGCACGGCCAGGGCATCGTCGGCCTGCTTGATCTCCTCGTCGGAGTTCAGCGGGGCGGTGCCATCGATCTTCCACTGGCCTTCCGGCTTCTTCGCGCGGGGTGGCCGCTTCGTCGCGGTGGTCATGTTTGCTGCCTTTCGTCGGATAGTGAAAACCTACCGGTCTAGCTAAAACAGACAAAGCGGTCTTTTTTATTTTCTTCCGAATATGCAAAGCACGCTGGGTTTATGCCACAATGTTCTCCGAATGTAATTAGGCCTAGTTGCCCTACAGCAGACAAGCCGGTTCAATGAAACCCACGCTTGTTTTAAACCTAAGCTTTCGTTAGTTACCACAACATTCCGAAAGGCCATCATGACCCAGCAGCCCCTGAAAGTAGCCGTCATCGGCGCCGGCCCAGCCGGCATCTACGCCTCCGACATCCTGGTGAAGAAAACCGGCGGCAACGTTCAGATCGATCTCATCGAGCAGATGCCCGCTCCCTTCGGGCTCATCCGCTACGGCGTGGCTCCGGACCACCCGCGCATTAAGGGAATCATCAACTCCCTGCACCGTGTGCTCGACACCGAGCAGATTCGCCTCCTGTCCAACATCAACGTGGGCCGCGATGTCACCGTGTCCGAGCTCGAGGAGTACTACGACGCCATCGTCTTCGCCACCGGCGCAGTCGGCGACTTGGGTATGAACATCCCGGGCTCCGATCTAGAGGGCATTCATGGTGCCGGCGAATTCGTCGGCTTCTACGACGGCAACCCGCGCTTTGAGCGCTCCTGGGATCTCTCCGCCACTGACGTCGCGGTGATCGGCGTGGGCAACGTCGGCCTCGACGTGGCCCGCATCCTGGCCAAGACCGGCGATGAACTCAAGGAATCCACCGAGATTCCCGACAACGTCTACGAGTCCCTGGCCAAGAACCAGGCCACCACCGTCCGCGTCTTCGGCCGCCGCGGCCCGGCTCAGGCCAAGTTCACCCCGCTGGAGCTCAAGGAGCTCGACCACTCCCCGACCATCAACGTGGTGGTGGACCCGGAGGATATCGACTACGACGAAGCCTCCCTCAAGGCCCGCGAAGAGGCCAAGTCCTGCGACCTGGTGTGCCAGACCCTGGAAGGCTACGCCATCCGCGAGCCGAAGGACGCCCCGCACACCCTGCAGATCCACCTCTTCGAGCAGCCGGTGGAGTTCATCGGCGAAAACGGCAAGGTGACTGCCGTGAAGACCGAGCGCACCGCACTCAACGGCGATGGTTCCGTCTCCGGCACCGGCAAGTTCACCGAGTGGCCGGCTCAGGCCGTCTACCTGGCTGTGGGCTACCGCTCCGATGCCATTGAGGGTGTCCCCTTCAATAAGCAGAAGAACGTCATCAACAACGACGGCGGCCACGTGGTTGACCTCGACGGTGAGGTCGTGCCGGGCCTGTACACCACCGGCTGGATCAAGCGCGGCCCGGTGGGGCTTATCGGCAACACCAAGTCCGATGCCACCGAGACCATCGGCATGCTGCTTGCCGACGCCGAAGCAGGCAACCTCTCCCACTCCCGTGACGAGGACATCGTCGAGCTCTTCGAGTCCAAGGGGCTGGAGCACCTGACCTGGGAGGGCTGGAAGAAGCTCGACGCCGCCGAGCGCGCACTGGGTGAGGCCGAGGGCCGCGAGCGCAAGAAGTTCGTCGAGTGGGAAGAGATGGTCAACCACTCGCGCGGCTAAGCCGGCTCGACCCAAATTAAAACTGCCCTATCTGACGAAGTTATCGCTCCCGCCGCAATGAACGCGGGGAAGATCGTCAGATAGGGCAGTTTTTCTTCAAGGAATTCGTGTGAAGGCACGTGCCTTCACACTAGGCGCGGATAATGGCGAGGACCTCGTCGACGATGGCCTGTACCTCGTCAGCGGTCTTGGCCTCAACGTTGAGGCGCAGCAGCGGCTCAGTGTTGGAGGCGCGGACGTTGAACCACGCGTCGGTGCCCTTCAGCTGTACGGTCACGCCATCGAGTTCGTCGACGGACTCAATCTTGTCCGCCAACTCATCGAGCACGCGCTGCGTTGTAGCCTTCTGGTCATCCACGGTGGAGTTGATCTCCCCCGAGGCCTCGTAGCGTGAGTACTGCGCCATGAGCTCGCTCAGTGGCTTGTCCTGCTCACCCAGAGCAGCCAGTACGTGCATGGCAGCGAGCATGCCGGAGTCCGCATTCCAGAACTCCTGGAAGTAGTAGTGCGCGGAGTGCTCGCCACCAAAGACCGCCTTCTCCTTGGCCATCTGGGCCTTGATGAAGGAATGGCCCACGCGGGTGCGCACGGCCTTGCCGCCCTTCTCAGCGATGAGCTCCGGAACCGTCTTCGAAGTAATCAGGTTATGGATGACGGTGGCACCGGGGAACTTGTCCAGGTAGCGCTCCGCCACCAGCGCACAGATGGCGGACGGCGGCACCGGCTGGCCCTTCTCGTCCACCACGAAGCAGCGGTCGGCATCACCGTCGAAAGCCAGGCCAATATCCGCCTTCTGCTCAACGGTGAACTTCTGCAGGTCCACCAGGTTCTTCGGATCCAGCGGGTTGGCCTCGTGGTTAGGGAAGGTACCGTCCAGTTCGAAGTAGAGGTCACGCACGTCGAAAGGCAGCCCCTCGAAGACCGCCGGGACGGTGTGGCCGCCCATGCCGTTCGCGGCATCCACCGCGACGACGAGCGGGCGAGAATTCTCCAGCGGCACCAAGCCGCGCAGGAAGTCGGCATAATCACCGAGCACCTCGCGCTCAGTCACGGTGCCTGGCTCGCCGTCGAAGGCCGGGGTGCCGTCGATCAGCATGTCCTTAATCTGCTCCAGGCCGGTCTCCTGGCCCACCGGAACAGCGCCCGCGCGGCACAGCTTGATGCCGTTGTACTTAGCTGGGTTGTGGGATGCGGTGAACATAGCGCCCGCACAATTCAGGTGGCCAGCAGCAAAATACAGCTCATCGGTCGACGTCAGGCCGAGCTGGATGACATTGAGGCCCTGCGCGGCAGCGCCCTCCGCAAAAGCGGCGGCCAGCTGCGGGGAGGACGGACGCATATCGTGGCCCACCGCCACGGTGGTCTCCCCTTCCCCGCGGAGGATGGCGGCGTAGGCCGCGCCAGTATCGCGCACGAGGGTTTCGTCGATGTCCTCACCCACGACGCCACGGACGTCATAGGCCTTGATCACTGCATTGAGCTGTTCACGAGTTCGCATAGCCCACAAGCATACCCCGGTCGGACGCGGTGATCCGCGTCCGACGGGCTACTCGGCGTCCGGCACCACCGTCAGGTGTGCGCGGCGGCGCTGGCGGGCGTCGTGGACGCGGCGGGTCCGGAACACAGGATGGTTTGAGTTACGCGGATCGGCGCCGTCGAAGGTAGCGGAGTAGTCAATGGGATCGGCACCGGAGCCGGCCGTGGAATCATCAACCAGGCCAGTGGTCACGCGCCCGGCCTCCCGGACGGCTTCGGCGAGCGCAGTGAGGTCATCATCCTCATCAAGCTCGATGCGGTCAACACGCACCATCTCCCAGCCTTGCGGGGCCGTGATGCGGGCGCTGTGCTTTTCGCACAGGTCCCAAGCGTGGGGATCGGTTTCTTCGGAGAGCGGACCCACGACGGCGGTTTGCTGCGCGTAGGCATAGGTCAACGTCGCCACGGCGGGACGGCCGCAGCCGGGGCGGGAGCAATGGCGAGAGCTAGTCACGCGCCCAAGTCTAAACCCTAACTTGAGATTTAGATAGTCCAACGCGGCGCGCCTCGCCACAACCCTCCTTCAGCCCGGCCTAAACTAAGCCGCATGAGCACGCCCCGCCCGCATATCCGCCCGGCCCGCCACCGCCACGGCCGCGGTGCACGTGGGCCGCTGCTGCCACACAACACGCCGCGCTATCGCAGCAGCGCCGAGCGCTTCGATATGGCGGTGCTCGAGGCCTACGCCCCCATCCATAACGCCTTTACTGAACAGCTCACCGGGCTCGACCTTGCCGTTGATACCGTGCCCCGGATGCGCCTGTCGGTAGACATGACGGTCATGCCGGATGAGATCATCGCCGACGGCCCCGTTCCACTAGGGCGCATCGTGCCTGCGGGCGTGGATTCCGCCGGTCAGCCTACGCGCGCCCGCCTGGTCATTTTCCGCATGCCCATTGAGGAGCGCGTGCAGTCGGCACAGGAGCGCGAGGAACTGCTATCGACCGTGCTTACCGCACTAGTGGCCAATTACCTGAACGTCGATCCCGGAGACATCGATCCGCGCTTTACCTGGTAAACCACTCCTGAAAACCCATCGCTCCCCCTCACCGCTGGGACTGAGGGCCCAAACGATAGGGGGAGCGATGACGCTGCACTACTAGATCCGCTGCGCTTAACCGATCTCACGCTTTAATCGGCGGCGCTCACGGTCTGACAAGCCGCCCCAAATTCCAAAGCGCTCATCGTGCTCCAAAGCATATTCGAGGCATTCATCCCGCACTGCACAGGCCTGGCAAATGCGCTTAGCCTCGCGCGTCGATCCTCCCTTTTCTGGGAAGAAAGCTTCCGGGTCCGTCTGGGCGCACAGCGCCTGGTCTTGCCACTCCTGCTCGACGGCACCAAAGAGTTCATCGAGCGACATCTCTGCAGCAGCACCGCCACGGAGAATAGCGCTGTTATTCGTTGTATTGTCCACGCCGCTTCCTTTCTCCGAGGTCGTTTCTCTCTTGATTCAGTGGCACCGACCCTACACCGAAACAATTTCTCGGTGCCGCGCCCGCCGTGCCGTTGATTACACTGATGTCATTTCACACCGGATCACTAAATATCGTCAACCTGTCGCGGAAGATTTTTGTTGGGCTCCAGCGAAAACGCTGTACAGCATCCCCAACTTTCACATCAGTCACAGATCTCCTAGTTAAGGGGTGATCATTGGGGGTACTACATGTAGTGGCCACCCCCGACCCTGTGAACAATTCCAAGGTTTCTTCGGCGTGTCGCCACCCAGTCGGGCAAAACACATGGATCTCATTCGCACCATAAAAACCATGCGTCACGGCATGAAAAGAGGCGCCGGGAAGATAACTTCCCAGCGCCAAGACCTGTGCCTATCCCCTGGCTTTGCCCCAGCTAGCTGAGGTGTTTAGGCATCCGAGCTAAAACGCACGCCGGCGTCCGGAATGCTGACACCTGGGAAGACGCGCATGCCGCCCTGCAGTTCGCAACGCGCGCCGATGGTGGCGCCTTCGCCGATGACGCAGTTGTCGATGTGTGCGTTGGCACCAATGTGCGCGCCCGAGGCAATGATGGAGTTGTTAATGATGGCGCCCGGCTCGATAGTGACGCCATCGAAGACCACCGTGCCGTCCAAGCGGCAGCCCGCCCCAATTACGGAACCGCGGCCCACGGCCGTGCCGGACAGCAGCAGGACGCCACCGGCGATACCCGCAGACTCATCCACCACGGACTCACCCGTGCGCCCCACCAGCAGCGGCGAATGCGCGATACCGCGCACCAAGTCGGAGGAGCCGCGGACGAAATCATCCGGGCGGCCCATATCGCGCCAGTAGGAGTTATCCACGTGGCCTACCACCAGGCGGCCGGACTCCAGCAGCTGCGGGAAGGTCTCGCGCTCCACGGAGACCACGCGGCCAGCCGGAATCGTCTCGATGACATCCTTCTTGAACACGTAGCAACCGGCGTTGATCTGGTTCGTCGGCGGATCCTCGGTCTTTTCCAAGAAGGCCGTTACTCGGCCCTCGGAATCGGTAGGAACGCAGCCAAAGGCACGGGGATCAGCGACGTTGAGCAGGTGCATCGTCACGTCGGCGTCCTTGGAATGATGCGTATCGAGGATGCCGTTGAGATCCATGCCGGACAAAACGTCGCCGTTGAACACCATGACCGTGTCCTGGCGCAGCTTGTCATAGACGTTGCGGATACCGCCGCCGGTACCCAGCGCGGTCTCCTCCACCACGTACTCAATTTCCAGGCCCAGATCGGAGCCATCCCCGAAGTACTCCTCAAAGACCTCCGCCTTATAAGAAGTGGAGAGCACCACGTGCTCAATCCCGGCTTCCTTGATACGGGCGAGCAGGTGCTGGAGGAATGGGTAGTTGGCCGTGGGCAACATCGGCTTCGGCGTGCCAATCGTCAGCGGGCGCAGGCGGGTGCCGCGACCTCCCACTAGAATGACGGCATCGGCCGTCGATCCCCACTGGGGCGCTGATTCAGTCATATCGTTCCTTAATCTCTTTCAGATAAGTCACCGTTAGTGTATAGGCGCGCCTGACTCAGGAGCCGTCGCGGCACGCGCTTAAAATCAGCCCGCGCACCCGCAGCCCCAACCACAAGGCCGCGCGCAGCGGCGCCTGGTACCAGTGCGGGTGCCTATCCGCTTGGAAGCGGTAAGCCGAATCGTGGTGGGCGCGCAGCATCGCGCCGCGATGCGCTTTCGTCGAGTGGCCTTTGGCGTGGGTAATCACCGCCGTCGGGCACAGGATGTTGCGCCAGCCGGCGCGAGTGAAGCGGTCCCCTAAGTCCACGTCCTCCAAGTACATGAAGTAGCGCTCATCAAAGCCACCAATCTGCTCGAAGGCCTCCCACCGCACCAGAAGGCAGGAACCAGACAGCCAACCTGCCGGGCGCTCGCTGTCCATATCGGCGTCATCGCGATAGGCGCGCGACCACGGATTGGACGGCCAAATAGTTCCGAACAGCGCGTGGCCGATACCCGTGAGCAGCGTCGGTACGGCGCGCGCCGAGGGGTAGTTACTGCCATCCGGCTCCACGATGCGCGGGCCTACCGCCGCGGCATCCGGGTGGCGGCGCGCGCACGCGATCAGCTCATCCAGGGAGCCTTCGCTAAACGTCACATCCGGGTTAGCAATGAGAAAGAACTCTTCATCGACGCCTTTCGCTCTAGCGAAACGCGCGCCGGCATTCATTCCGGCGCCATAGCCAAGGTTTCCCCCAGTATCGAGGAATTCCACGTCCGCGTGCTCCCGCGCGGCAGCTTCCGGCACCCCATCGGTCGAGCCGTTATCGGCGAGGATGGTGAGGGTAGGCAGGGACGTCGCCAAGCGCAGCGATGACAAGAAATCGCTGAGGTAACGGCCAGGGGAAAAGGTCACGGTGACCACGGCCAGGGGTTTCTGTATATTCTTCACGATGAATTTGAGCGTACCCAACGCCAGCGTGCGCACGCGCCCGCGACACTGCTTCACGTTTTTGCAGCGAGCTCACCTAAACTAGTCCCGTGACTTCCCCGAACTCCCCGCGCGCCGCCCGCCATATCCAGGCCGCGCCCTCGCAGTCCGCGCCCACCGCCCAACGAGGATCGACGCCGGTGAAAGCCGTCGTCGCGTTCCTGTCTGCTGTCGTCCTGGTGCTCTCCGGCGTGGGCTACTTCACCGTGGGAAAACTAGGAAATGACATCTCCTCTGCCTCCAATCTGGCACTCGGCAATCAGGGCGGTTTTAAGGACAACGGTCTCGATGGCGCGGTAGATATCTTGCTCGTGGGCAAGGACTCTCGCACGGATGCCAAGGGGAATCCGCTTTCCGAACAGGAGCTGGCGGACCTGCATGCCGGTGTGGATGAGGGCGAGGAAAACACCGACACCATCATGGTGATCCGCATCCCCAACGATGGCTCGCGAGCTACTGCAGTATCCATCCCGCGCGACACCTACGTCCACGACGAGGACTTCGGAAACACCAAAATCAACGCCATCTTTGCCCTGCACAAAGCAGACAAGATGGAACAGCTGCAACAGGAAAACGCGGAAGCCGAAGCAGCTGGTGAGAAGCCGCCCCACACCGAAAAGGAGATGGAGAAGGAGAGCACCGAGGCCGGCCGCGCTGGTCTCATTTCGATGGTGCACAAGCTCACCGATGTCAACGTCGACCACTATGCTGAGGTGGGCCTCTTGGGCTTCGTGCTGCTTACCGACGCCGTCGGGGGCGTCGACGTCTGCCTCAACGACGCCGTCGATGATCCGATGTCGGGCGCTAAATTCCCGGCTGGGCGCCAAACCTTGCAGGGCTCCGAGGGCCTGTCCTTCGTGCGCCAGCGCTATGAGCTACCGCGCGGTGACCTTGACCGCATCGTGCGCCAGCAGGCCTACATGGCATCGCTGACGTCGAAGGTGCTGGATTCGGGCACGTTGACCTCTCCGGGCAAGCTCAACAAGATTGCTGATGCCGTGGAGCGCTCCGTAGTCATCGACGACGGTTGGGACATCATGGGCTTTGTCACCCAGCTGGCCGGGCTAGCCGGCGGCAACGTGACGTTTACAACGATCCCGGTGACCTCCATTACCGGCGTGGGCGACTACGGCGAATCGGTGGTGACCATCGATACCGCGGAGGTACACCGCTTCATGGATGATTTGGCCAAGTCCCAGGAGAAGGCTGAGGAGGACGAGAAGTCCGAAGACGCCGCCACCGACAAGGCTGCCGAGGAAGGCGAGAAACCCGTGGCGGAGGACCTCAACCTGCACGTCCTCAACGCTGGCACCGTCGACGGCATGGCCGGTGGAATCGGCGCCTGGTTGAAGAACGTGGGCTACACCGTTGAGCGCACCGCCAACGCGCAGTCGGGTCTATACACCGAATCGCAGATTGTTGCCGCAGATGCCAACGACGAGCGCGCCCTAGCCCTAGCCGAGCAGCTCGGTGGCCTGCCGGTCACGGCCAACGAAGAGCTCGAGCCGGATACCTTCATCGTGGTGGCTACGGATGACTACTCCGGCCCGAAGGATGACTCCGCGCAGGAAGAAGAGGCTGCTGCGGAGCCCGACCAAGGCGGCGACACCCAGCAGGTCGGCACCCCGGGCGATGACTTTGGTACCGCGGAGGTTTCGCCTGAGATCGACGCGGGCGGCGATGGCCCGCGCTGCGTGAATTAAGAGCGCCGTGGCGGGCTTGGCGCCCGCCACCTACGATGGGCGGACATGGAACTCCTTCAGCATCTCCTGTCCGCCGATGCCTCCGCTCCCCGCCTCAGTGTTTATAACGAATCTGACGGCACCCGCATGGACTTCTCGGCGCAAACACTGGAGAACTGGACCTCCAAGATCGCCAACATGCTGCTGGAAGAGCTCGACCTCGAACCAGACACGGATTCCCGCATCCTCATCGACCTTCCGGTGTCCTGGCAGGCGGCCGTCATTGCACTTGGGGCTCTAGCCACGGGCATCTCCTTCGACATAACCGACGGTGCGGCCGCTACAGAGCCGCACGCCGACGATATCGCCGTGGTGTTCACCTCTCCGGAGGCCTACCTCAAGGCTGCGGCGGACGCGGGCACCGGCTCTGCATCGGCCCCACTGGTCGACACGGTTCTCGTCACGCAGGATCCTTTTGGCCGCGGCGTTGTCGAAAGCGGCGGCGAGCTGCCGCTGGGCACCATCGACTTCGGCCCCACCGTGCGCTTCTATGGCGATCACTTCTATGGCACCACTACCCCACTACCGGAGCTTTTCCCCACCGAGTTGGGCGCTGAGCGCGTGCTTTCACAGGGTTGGACGGACAGCGCTTCCTTCCAGCGGGCCGTCCTCGAACCACTGGCTGCGGGCGGCTCCGCCGTCATTGTGGCGGGCCTGTGCTCGGCCGACCGCTTGGAGGACATCGCAGACAACGAGAAGGTCACCGTCCGCTCCTAAAGCTTGTCGTGAGATAGTAGAGCAATGTTCAGCTGGCTCTACGTCTTCATCGGCCTGCTCATCCTCGTGGGCACAATCTGCCAAGGAACCATCGGATTCGGCCTAGGCACCATCGCCACCCCGATCTTGGCGCTGATTAAGCCGGAGCTTGTTCCCACGCTCATCCTCCTGCTGGCTTTTGTCATTTCCACCACGACGATGCTCAAAGCGCGCTCGGCAGTGTCGTGGGACATTGTGGCCATTTCCTCCATCGCGCGCATTCCCGGCTCGCTCGCGGGTGCGTGGGCGATTGCTTCCCTCTCCCACCGCGGGCTCTCCCTTTTCATCGGCTGCGCCGTCATCTTTGCCATGACCTTGTCCAGCCTCGGCTGGTCTCCCAAGCGCACCACCGCCAACATTGCTGTCGCGGGTGCTGCTTCCGGGTTTCTGGGCACGTCGACGTCCATCGGTGGACCGCCCATGGCGCTGGTGCTTAAAGGCTACGACCCAGCCCGCATACGCGGCACGCTGTCGGGCACCTTCATCATCGGTTGCACCATCTCGCTGGCAATCTTGGGCTTGAGAGGGCAAATCACTAGCGTACAGCTCACCGCCGCCGCGGCCTACCTGCCGGTAGCCATCGTGGGCCTCATCGCCGCCGGCTACCTCAACCGTTTCATCAACGCCAAGGTGCTCAACCGCATCGTCCTCGTCGTGGCGATCAGCGCGGCCTTGGCGCTCATTGTTGAGGGGCTGGTTGCTGCCTAGCGCCCGCGACCCGCTTTCGGGTTCAACTGCCGGGCTCACGCTTCACACTGCCCGTCCTGACAAAGTTCTCGCCTACGCCTCAAGATCTGGCAATAACTTCGTCACCTAGGGCAGTTGGGTGGCTCCGGAAAGTCTGGCGGTTGCGGGTAATCGGGCGGCTCAGGCAAGTCGGGCGGTAAATACCCGAAGTGCTCGCTGTATTCCCATGGCTTTGGTTTAGGAGGCAGCACGCCCTCATGCCAGAAACCAATAAATTTGAAGTAGCGCTTCTCAAAGTCCGGATTCCTGGCATTAGCTATCTGGTCGATGACATAGTCCAGATGATGAGCCACGCAATGACCTGTGTAGCGCAGCGTTAACCACCCAATCAGTGCGCCCTCGTTGTTCTTCCAATGGTCCCGCAACCATGACGCTTGCTGGGAATGGAATTTCATCCCGTTGATTTCTACCGCGACCTTGAGCTCTGGGAGCACGATGTCCCAAGTGTAGTGACCGATAACAACGTTGCACTCGACCTTGAGCCCGCGCCTTTTCAAGCCTCTTGCCACCTTGACCTCCGCACCAGAATCTGTGAACAACGCAGCTTGCTCCAGCATGCGCTGACTGGCAACGGGGACAACTTTGAGCGCTTCGCGGTGACTATCCAAGCGAGCACGTCCTGCCTTCGAGGAATAGATGGACTCAAACACGCGAATCCCCAGTTCAGGACTAACTGACTTCATAGCGACAAGAGGATTAAGAATCCGGATCCCAGACGAGGTAACAAAACTTTCGATGCTCACCCGCGAGTGCACATAAAAAGTTGATGCCGGCATTCTCTCCACGCTGGCTAGCCTCAGCGGAAAAGTGACAGGCTCGCCAAGGAGCACCTGCGCAGCCGTTGTTCCTGTCGCCTTAAGGAATGGCCGGTGCTCCTGTAACAGCTTCAATAGTTCTAATGGCTCGGGCCTGCCCCAGACATAGAGCCCCTTGGCCAGTCGCGTTACCTCTCCTCGGCGCACGCGAGTTGCAAGCGCACCTTTAGACAGATCGCGCACAATGCCGTGTTTCATGTCATTTCCCCCGTTAAGCTCCAAGGTAACACGGTTCACCACTGAGTGCTGAGCAACTGCCATTGCTGCCAAAGTTATCGCTTCTGATTCAGGCGGTTTCAAGTGGTGGATGCATCACTTGAATAGTTCTTGGATTTTCTCTTCTGGTGTGTACCAGTTGAGGACTTTTCTGGGGCGCCCGTTGAGTAGGTCTTGAATGTGTTGAACGCCCTTATCGGTCAGGGTACTAAAGTCGCTTCCTTTTGGTAGGAAGTCTCGGACTAGCCCGTTGGTGTTTTCATTGGTAGGCCGCTGCCAGGGTGAGTGCGGATCGCAGAAATAGACTGCGAGCCCACGCTCGATGCTCAGCCTGTCTACCTGGGCTAGTTCCACACCTTGGTCCCAGGTCAGTGTTTTGGTGATGTTGCGTATTTTGCCAGTAAACATCTCGATTAACTTATCGACAGTCGTGGCGGAATCATGCACATCAAGTTTGCGGATCATGGTGTAGCGCGTACTGCGTTCCACGCAGGTCACAAGGGCCGTTGTGAAGCGTTCTGGGTTTAGTTCCTACCTCAGCTAAGGAAGGATTGAACTATGCCTAGAAAGTATTCCGCCGAGTTCAAGGAGAAGGCGGTCCATCAGATCATCGAAATGGTCCGCTTGGAGTCCTGCTCACTGCAACGCGCCTACACGGAGGTCGGTGAGCTGCTTGGAGTATCTCACCACACGTTGCGGGCTTGGTATCGTGACAGCGCTTCAGTACGTGATGACTCTGGCGCTTCAGGCGGCGAAACAATGGAAGAAGAGCTCAAGCGTCTGCGCCGCGAAAACCGTGAGCTGAAACGAGCAAACGGGATTCTTAAGACTGCTTCGGCTTTTTTCGCAGCGGAACTCGACCGACCCACGACCAAATGATCTCTTACATCGACGCGTATAAGGATCAGTTTGGGGTCGAGGCCATCTGCCGAGTCCTTAAACAAGCAGATCGTGGATTCATTACTTCACGCGGCTACCGCAAAGCCACCACACGTGTTCCCAGTGCAAGGGCCTTAAGCGATAGCCTTCTCATCCCAGAGATACAGCGTGTGCATGCGCAGAATTTCTCGGTTTACGGTATCCGCAAAATGTGGCACGCGATGAACCGTGAAGGCTTTCATATTGGTCGCGATAAGACTGCACGTCTGATGAAGCTAGCTGGTGTTTCCGGCCGCAGACGTGGACGAACCCCCGTGACAACGACTAGCCCGAAGAAACCGGATCATCGCCCAGACCTAGTGCAGCGAAACTTTCGTGCACAAGCACCAGGAAGGTTGTGGGTTGCTGACATTACCTACGTTCGCACCCTGTCAGGATTCGCCTACACCGCGTTTGTTGTGGATGTCTACAGTCGAAAAATTGTTGGTGTTGCTACACGCTCGACGATGCGCACCGACGCGCTGCCGATGGAGGCTTTGGAGCATGCGTTAACGACTGCAGGGCGAATCCATGGAAACCAGCTGATTCACCACAGTGATCGGGGCAGCCAGTACGTGTCACTGAAGTATTCCACCGCTCTCGCGGATTCCGGAATCCGGCCGAGTGTAGGAACAGTCGGCGATTCTTATGACAATGCTCTAGCTGAGACCGTCAACGGTCTCTACAAGGCGGAACTGATTCATGCCCAAGGCCCGTGGACATCGGTCGGAGAAGTCGAACTGGCCACCTTGCGGTGGGTGCATTGGTGGAACACTAAGCGGCTCCACGAAGCATTGGACTACGCCACCCCACAAGAAGTCGAAACCGAGTACTATCTCACCCAGCCCATCAACACAGGGGCGTAAAAGAAGCGGAACTAAACCCAGGACGCTTCATTGTGCCTCCTTGCCCGATGATGAGATCGCCTTCCCAATGCCCTGGAATAGCACGGTCTTCAACGCTGGCAGGGCGCTTGCTGATGCGGTAGTCCTCACCAATCCAGCTTCGATTACCGCGGGCTGGCAGGCGCGATTGCGGCCTTCGGCCGGTACGCCCAGAACGCAGGGCTTTTTCTACCTTCAACTCCTGGCGCAAGGCACCTTTAGCTTGGATGTAGAGAGCTTGGTAGATGGTTTCATGACTAATCGACATATCCCCACCTTTACCGAAGCAGCGGGCAAGAAAGTTCGAAATCTGCTCTGGTGACCACTTCGTGTTCAACCCCTCGATGACAAAGGCACGCAACTGCGGGTTGGTATCGAGTTTACGGGGTTTAGGCCTGGCTAAACGGTCTACAGCCCGCTTTTGCGCCACGAGGGCATCGTAGCCATGCTCAGTCATCCCACGAGCGATTTCTCTACTAATCGTCGACTGATTCCGGCCAAGCTGGGCTGCAATCTCACGATGAGAATGGCCCTGCTTCAGCAGATAGGCTATCGCTATCCGGTCATGGCGAATAAGACGCTTTCCGCGTCCTACCTTCGATTCGGATTCAGTGGGATGATCATTGAGTACCAAACGCCCAGACATGCGATTATGGTGCCACGTTCTCACCGTGTCAGCGCAACGATCAACTACCTGGCCGACTTCCTTATAGCTTTTGCCAGCATCAACAAGTTTCAAAGCTTTAGCAATGCGATCCCGCTCAATTTGTATGGCTCCACCGCGACTGTTGTTGGCGAGTTCAATACCGTCTTGCGCAAGGTATCGGTAAGCCGTCTGTGGGAAACCTGTCTCTTTCAGTGCGCTATACGCAGACTGGCCGCTTTCTACAAGAGCAACGAGCTTTTGGTATTGATCTTTGTACTTATCCTCATTCAGGCTCCGATGGCGCTTGCCGCGGCTAAGTCCCTCAGCCTGACGCCACACCCTCGCCTGAGCCTTCGAGACCCCCAACTCCTTGAGGATCACCGACATCG